>CAMLOZ010000547.1 GCA_946481625.1 uncultured Haloferula sp.
CGATACCGTGAAGCACGTCCATCATCCCTTCTGGGACGCCTTCACCGAGCGGCTTCGCAAGCGCCTCGGATCACGGGTGAAAGACAAACTCCTCTTCGGCGAAGTCTATGACGACGATCCGGAGAAGCTGGGCGACTACACCTGGCGGAGCGACTGGCCGGCACGGAAGGATCCCTGCCTGGATTCGCTGCTGAATTTCGATCTGTGCGCGGCCGCCCGCAGCTACCTGCGCCACGAAGGCGACAGCTACGGAGACGCCCGCGGGATCGAGCAGGCGATGAAGGATCTTCAGGAGGGCAAGGGGGGTGATGGCCGGCTCTTCTACAACCCTGCTCCCGGGCCGGACGGCTCCAATGCGCTTCGGAAGTCGGTCACCTTCATCGAGAATCACGACGGCTTGAACCGCTTCCGGGTCGCGGGCGTGACCGGGGAGCGCAGCAACCTCGCGCAAGCCCTTGTCATGTCGCTGCCCGGAATCCCGTGCATCTATTACGGTGCCGAGATCGCCCTGCATGACACCGCCGGCCCCCTCGGGAAGGATTCCGAAACCGGCCGCCTCACCCTTTTCCCCCGCGAGGCCGGCCCCGTGCTCGCGAATCTCCGCGAACAAGAGTCCTTCAAAACGATTGCCCGGATGGCGAAGCTGCGCCGCGAGATCGCCGCGCTCCGCTCCGGCCGCTTCGAGCCGCTGTGGGTGGATAGCCCCGCGGATGTCTCGGATGACGGGGTCTTTGCCTTCACCCGTGTGGATGGGGATGAACGGGTAGTGGTAGTCCTCAATGCTTCGGATCAGGATCGTGGTCCTACACTTTCCACCCGCTTCAACCCCGGGACGATTTTGAGGGTAGAGGGCATTTCCACCCCTGCCCGGGACCTCGCTGTCGGGGAGAACGGCTTGGCGACGATCCCCGTGCCTGCCGGACGCATCGGCATCTGCCGCCCGGTAACGCCTCGCTGATCCACGCGATCACGGGTGTTTAAATCACTTCACATTTATTAAGTTTCAGGGTATTACACTCCGCATGCCCCCCAGACCAAAGCGGCGTGGATCCGTCGTGTCTTCGCGATCCTTCTTTTCGGTGGCGCTGCCGCCGGCGGCGTTTTCTTCGTGATGCCCGACGGCGGGAGGAAAGGAGAAAAGGAAACCAGTACCGCGGTGCAGGTGACGAAGGAGAATATCGACAAGGTCCAAGGGAAACCCGGCGTGCTGACCATCACGAACATGCGCCTCGACGGGAACCCGGACTCGAAGAAGCTTCAGGAGATCCTGGAGGAGCTGAAAAAGAACAAGTACGGGGAAAAGGTCCAGTTGGCCGAGGTGGATATCGAGAAGGAATTCCAGATCGCGACGGAGGCCGGCGTCGTGGACCTGAAGCAATTCGCCGGGCACCTCGATTTTCACACGGAGGGCAGGAAGCTCGGCGACCTGATCGCGGAAACCGATCCGAAGGTCGTCGAAGCCACCATCGACCGGATGCTCGCCGGCATGATGCAGCGGATCAACAAGAACTGGCTGCCGGAGGTTCCCGGCATGCAGCGTGACCGCGGGCAGCCGGTGATGCAGATCAAACCTGCTGCAAGTTCCAAATAGGAGAGTATCCTCCGGCATGCTCCGCACCCCTCTGCTGCTCGTGGCCCTCCTGACCGTTTCGTCCTGCGACCAGGCGAAGGATCTCGTGTCCAAGGCCAAACAGATGAAACCGGCGGCCGCCGCCGCGTCCGCGACTCCAGGCAACCCCGATGTGCGGGATATTTCCGAAAGCGAATTCGCGGAATTCATCCAGACACCCGGCAAGCTGGTGATCGTCGACTACCACGCAGACTGGTGCGGGCCCTGCAAGATGCTGGCACCGGTGCTCAAGGAAGTGGCGGGAGAGTACGCCGGCCGTGCCGTGGTGGGAAAAATCAACGTGGATCAAGCGCAGGCCTTCAGCCAGAAGGAGGGAGTCAGCGGCATCCCCCACGTCCGTTTTTACCGCGATGGGAAGCGGGTGGATGAGTTCGTCGGCTTCATCGATGTAGGGCAGGTGCGGAATAAATTCGCCAAACATGCCCCGGCAACCGCGCCCGCTTCGGACAAGGGGCCGGCCAAGGGTGACGCGGGAGCCGATGGGACAGCCGCTCCTGCAGAGCCAGCGATCCAGCCGATGAAGAAGGACTGGCTCCCCCCCGGGGTCGAACGGCGCTGACTCCTAGCCGAAAGGAGTCGCGATCCCGATCTGCTTTGCCAGCGCGATCTGGCGCTGGTCGAAGCTCAGGAATTCCTTGGCTCCCAGATGAGCCGCCGTGGCAACATGTATAATATCGAGCGTGCGATGGCCGCCTGTGGCTGTATGCGCACGGGCGAGGGAGACGGCGTAGCGAAGCACGGCGTCCATGTCGCAGGGGATCACCCGCACACTTCCGGAGGCAAGGTCGCTGTTCCAGAGTGCGATCATCGTATCCGCTTCCTGCCTGTTGTATCCGCGTCTCGAATCTTGCGAATGCAGGAAGACTTGAAGTTCGATTGCTTGCAGAAACTCGAACTCCAGGCTGACCGCCACGGGGAGAACCTCCGGCATGGCCTTGTAGTAGGCCAAGGCTTGCACGCTGAATTCCTGCCTCCGGTAAAGGGAGCAGAGGAAGCTCGTGTCCGGGT
This sequence comes from uncultured Haloferula sp., assembly GCA_946481625.1. The sequence continues at coordinate 2,639 of CAMLOZ010000547.1, forward strand.
AGGCAGTCACGGCTCGCCAGTCTCCCATGCCCTGTTGGCCTCCCATTCCTCCGCCGAAACGATCCGGTCGCCCCAAATCTCCTTCAGGCGGGCAAGGCGCTCGTCCGCATCAAACTTCGGAACGTGATTCGCCTCGGGAGTATCCGGCATCAACCGCCCGATCACCTTGTTCCGCTTGGTGATGCGAACTTCCTCGCCAGCCTTCAGCCACGCCTCCACTTTCGGGAAGTCGTAGCGAAGGTCTCGGACGGACGCGGTTTTCATGATGTGATACTTCAAAGTATCACAAAACCCCGCAAGGTCAATGCCCTGCCGAGGGTGCTGGCGAAATCACGTCAATCCAACCCTTTACAAGCCCGGCGGACCCTGCGAAACACCCCGAAATTTAGCCTCCGCACGCCAGCCAGCCCTCGTCCCGCCATGCCAAAAGACACCTCGATCCGGAAAATCCTCGTCATCGGCTCCGGCCCCATCGTCATCGGCCAAGGCTGTGAATTCGACTATTCCGGGGTCCAGGCCTGCAAGG
>CAMLOZ010000548.1 GCA_946481625.1 uncultured Haloferula sp.
AGCGTGACCGGTGCGCCTGCGGTGGAGAGCACGCCCTCGTGGTCCGTGATGATGCCGGCGGTGGCGCTGAGGCTGACGGTGGGATACGGCGCGGGGAAAGCCGTGGGGAGATCGAACTTCTCCTGGAGGTACCAGCCGACGCGTTCGAGGCCCGTGCTATCGAGGACGGTGGAGAAGACGATGATCTCCGCGATGCTGCCGCCGAAGTAGCGGCCGAGCGATTGGCTGGGGCTGCCGATCCAGAGATCGGTGTAGGTCTTCATGCCGCCCGCGACGGCACGGACGAGGTGCGGGGTATCCGCGACGTAAGCACCGCTGGCGACTTCATTCACCCACAGCAAGCCGGTGGGGCTGCCATTGCCGACGAAGTCGTTGTTGTCCATCCCGTTGCCGGGCGAGCGGTAGAAACTGGTGGTGCCGTGGCGGCGGATGTTGAAGCCGTCGAGACCGTTCGAGACGAGGCCGGCGAGATTGCCGGCGGTGCTTTCGATGGCGGCGACGATGAAGATGGTGCGCGCCTGGAGGTTCGCGGCCGGTTGTTTCATCACGTCGCTGCCGCCATCGAAGCGGACGACGGGCCGGTCATTGAAACGGGAGTCGGAGGCGAGGTAGGTGGGGGCTTGGGCACCGCCGGCGGTGAGCGGGCCCCACGCGGTGACGGGGGTGTTGTTTGCCTGGGAGAGAGCGTCGGCCTTGAGGTGAAGGGTCACGGTGCCGTAATCGGCGGGATCGAAATCCTGCGCGAGGACGGGTGCGGTGAGGCCGCAGAGGACGGCAAGCAGGCATGACAGGAGATGCCGCGGCCACCGGGGTCCGGGGTCGGAGAGGAGGGACATGAAAGGACGGGTTTCCCTATGGGGAACGCAGGAGCCGCGGAATATCTAGCGAAAAAGCGGGGACGCGGGTTTTGTTTGCGGGCGTGTCACTTGTTTGGGTGACAGGCGGGAGGGTTTTCGGGGTTCGGGGGGAGATGCGGTTTGGGGTTTGGGGGGAACGAAGGGGGAGGGTTGAGAAGGGGGGAGGCACCCGCGGATGGGACGGATCGGACAGTAGAATGGTGGTGGTTGGGTTGAGGAGCTGCAGACTACACGGAATACACTGAAGGGGAGTCGGGAAGGGCGGCGGTCTTGCCAGATTTGCTATCCTGAGGTCCTACCCCCACAGACCATGATTCAACGCTCCCAATATGAAGCCGCCTACCGGGCCGGCTTGGACCTCCACGATGGCAAGATCAACCGAACCGAGGCGGCTCACCGAATGAAGGGAAGCGGTATGGACGAAGACAGCGCCTTGATCCTTGCGGGAAATGTGGGCTATTTTTTGAAAGGGCAGGTCTACAAGCGGGCGATCAGCATCCCGGCCACCGATGATTATCTCACCTGGATCCGCAGGGATCGAAATGACGCCGGTCTAAGGAAAGCATTGCAAGCGCTGGAGAAGCATATCTCTTACCGGGAATTTTCGCGTCCGACTATTTGTCGAGGGCTAAGAGCTCTCCTAATGAAACACGCCGCCCTTCTGGATCAGCCGAAGCCCGCTGCCATCCTCATGGAATGGCGGGATCCTGAATCCTCAGGCTACATCGATGTTTTCCCGATGGAGCTCTTCGGTCGCGAGGGAAGTTTCCGTGGCATCGTACATGAGGTGCGCGGGCCGGGCGGCGGGAGCTACGAGGCCAAGGCCGACCTGACGGTGAGAGGTCAAATGGCGGAGTTCGATTTCACGCCCTATCCGGAGTTCAACGAGAAAAACGAGATGCTATTAGGAACGTCTCGCATCCTCTTCGAGGATGGGGACCGCACGAGGATCGCTGCAGTCCACTGGAAGGGAGCCCGGGCGGACGGGTTCAAGGCATATCCCTTCTACCAACCGGAATCCGAGGTTCCACCGGCATCGGACTACAAGCCGGACGACACGGTTGCAGAGAAGAAGGTCCGCATGGTACGGGAGCGGCCCGGCCAACTGGCCTTCCGGCGCACGATGAAGTTCGTCTATGGGAATCGTTGTTGCGTGACCGGGTGCGGAATTCCGGATGCCTTGGAAGGGGCGCATATTGATGGCTATCGAAATCGCAAGTCCAACCATGTTCGCAACGGGCTGCTGCTGCGCCGTGATATTCACGCCCTTTTTGACCGCCATCTGCTCGCAATCGATCCGGCCACATACAAGGTCCAAGTATCCCCGGCAATCCACATGGAAGAGAGCTACGCCGCCCTTCACGGCAGGGAATTGAAGCGGCCCAAAGAGGAAAGCCACCATCCTGACAAGTCAGCTCTGGAGCGACATTGGAAGCGCTTCTGCAAGACCCATGGCATTTCCTGACAGGGCTCTCCAGTGGTCATCAGGAAAGCCGACCGTGGCGAGGAATGGGAGCTCGGAAGACCTAAACCAAGGTCAGGGCAGACACTCCCATACCGACCTGTCCTTTTTAAGGATCACCACGCCTGTTTTCCCTTTAACGAGGCGCTCGGTGAAGATGAGGAGACAGGTGCCGGAGGAGCTCTTGGTGGAGGGGAAGAGGATGCCGTCGAAGCGCTTCGAGGCAAAGGCCTCGTGGCCAAGAGTCCAGGTGGGCGGCCAGGCACCATCATTGAGATCGGCGAAACCTTCCCACGCGGATTGGATCTCTTTCTTGGTCGTTCCCAAATGACGGCGAACTTTGATGTCGGTGAGATCGAGGGCCGATTGCAGGCGAACCTCCATCGTGAACCGAACGTTGTCGGCGCATGCGCCTCTTTTCCACGCCGTCAACCCGTCGGCGAACTCGGCGCCGGCCGTCGCGAGCTGGGCGCTGACATAGAGTCCGCGATGGTCGCCCGGCGGACTGAAGCGCTGGCCTCCCGCCGAGATCTTCGGGCCGAGGTCGAAGAGCAGGGTTGGCGTTAGAGCGTTTCGATAGGCATCGAGCTCGACGATCCGGAAGCAGCGGCCGTTGAAACGGACGCCGGGACATGAGGCGAGCTCCGCGTGGAACCGAGGCTCGTCGGGCATCAGGCCGGGTGACCCGTTAGGAGGTTAAGCACCTTGCGGGCGACGATGCCGGCGTGGCCGCGGAGGATCAGGTCCAGAGGTGACGGAGTCTTGCCGCCGACTTCCGGGAAATCGCGGTTCGGGCGGTGGAGCCAAGCGCGCAGCTTCGCCTCGTCGCCGCC
>CAMLOZ010000549.1 GCA_946481625.1 uncultured Haloferula sp.
CTGCCGAACTGGATCGAGAATCCGGAAGGCTGACAGTCCCTTCCCGGGAGGTTCCAAGTTTCAAGGAACAGCCCGGAATCGGATCTTCACTCAAAAAACAACCCTTTAAGAATCTAATACCATGGGTGGTGGAGGAGGTGGAGGAGACGGGGAACCGGAGTTCCAGATTGCCCCGATGATCGACGTGCTGCTCGTGCTGCTCGTGTTCTTCGTCATGATCACCTCGGCCGAGGTGTTGAAAGTCGACAAGGAACTGACGCTGCCGATCTCGCCGAATGCCAAGAAGAAGGAGCCGGAAATGGCCAAGCACGAGGTCGCGGTGAACGTGCGCCTCGACAAGACCACCAACAAGGGCGTGCTGACCATGGACGACCGCGTCTATGAGGACTGGCAGCCGATGGTGGAGCAGCTCAAGAAAATGAAGGAGAAGGATCCGCTGATCCGGGTGGTGGTGCGCGGCGACCGCGAACTGCCTGCCGGCGAAGTCCAGCGCGTGATGAACCTGATCGGCGAGGCCGGAGTGGCCGACATCGCCTTCGCCGCCTCGAACAAGTGACCCACCGATGAAAAAGAAACGTAGTCACCGCAGGAAGCGGGAAGGCGAGGTCAACATGGGTTTCCAGATCGCGCCGATGATCGACGTGGTTTTCGTGATCCTGCTCTTCTTCATGGTGAAGGCGGGCGACATCCAGGTGGAGAACGCCCACATCACCAAGCTGCCGGGCACGGCGGAGCCGACGAACACGGCAACGAGCATGCCGGACGAGATTTCGGTCGTGGTCGAGGATGACGGTCAGGTCTACATGAACGAGGAGCCGCAGGACACCCCGGAGTCCAAGGACCTGCCGCAACTGGCCAGCAACCTGTTCGCGCTGAAGCAAAGCGCGGATTCCACGGGTTCCGAGGTCCTGGTGACCATCTACGCGAATGAACTGGCGAAATACGAGCGCGTGGTGGAAGTTCTCGATGCCCTCACCCGCGCCAAGATCAGCAACGTGACCTTCCAGGCCGGTGCTCCCGAGTGAGCGGCGGTTTTCACAATCAATTCCCTAAGAAAAATCCGGCTCTCCCGTTACAATCCGGGAGGGCCATTCGTGCCCTTTTTGCCGCCCCCGGCTGAAAAATCCGACAACACCCCGCCATGAACCAGAACGACGACGGATCGTTTGATTACTACGAAACGAACGAGGCCGAGCAGCCCCAGGAGCACCATGCGGTGCTGCTGGAGCGCAAGAAGCTGAGCCTCTGGCAGCGGATCGGCGGCGGCGCGCTGTCGATCGCCATCCTTTTCCACGTCGTCCTGCTGGTGCTGGGCGCCTTTTGGGTCTTCAAGGTCATTTATCCGCCGGAGAAGACCGTGGACTTCATGCCGAACGGCGGCGGCGGTGGCGGCGGCGGCGAGCGTGGCATGCAGTACGAGGTGCAGAAGAAGAAGGCCCAGCTCACCCCGACCCAGAACGTGAAGCGCGTCTTCGCGGAGGGGGCGACCTCGAATTTCGCGATCCCGGATCCGGGCGACAATTTCGGCGAGATGTCCACGCTCAGTTCGCTGAGCGGCGGCGGCATGTCGGGCGGCCTCGGCGGTGCCGGCAGCGGCAGCGGTTTCGGCAATGGCAGCGGCGGCGGTCGCGGCGACGGCAAGGGTTTCGGTTTCGGCGGCGGCGGCAGCGGCCAGCTTTTCGGCCTGATCCCCGAGGACATGCGCAAGCGTTGCTCCGCGGAGGACCGTTTGGAACGCCTGACCCAGAACGGCGGCACCCCCGCCTGCGAGGAGGCGGTGAAGAAGGCGCTGGCCTGGCTGAAGTCGAAGCAGAATTCCGATGGCTCCTGGGGCAACAAGAACAAGGCCGCGATGACCGGTCTGGCGCTGCTAGCCTACTTCGGCCACTGCGAGACCCCCGTTTCCGACGAGTACGGCGAGTCCTGCATGAACGGGATCGTCTATCTGGTGAACCTCGGCGTGCGCAACGAGGGCAAGCTGAGCACCCAGCTCGGCGACAAGCACTGGCCCTACGAGCACGGCATCGCCACCTACGCCCTGGGCGAGGCGGCGACCTTCTGCACCCAGCTCAAGGTGGACGTGCCGAACCTCTTGGAAGTGACCAAGCAGGCCGGCCAATTCATCATCGACAACCAGCACGACAGCGGCGGCTGGGAATACTCCTACGAGCGCGAAGGCGACCGCGGCGGCGACGTTTCGATCGCGGGCTGGCAGATCCAGGCGCTGAAGGCCTGCGACCACTCGAAGAAGCTGATCAAGTACCAAGGCATGACCGGGGCGATCAACAAGGGCCTCAACTACCTTGCCAAGTGCCAGGACGGCAGCGGTGGCTTCGGCTACACCGGCACCGCCCCTTCCGGCGGCCTCGATTACCACACGCTCACGGGCGTGGGCATGCTCTGCCACCAGATGTGGGGCAAGGGCGGCCAGTCGCCGGTCAAGAAGGGTGCCGACTACATCCGCGAGAAGAGCAAGTTCGACTACAACAGCCAGTATGCCGACCTCTACGCCCACTACTACGAATCGCAGGCGATGATGCAGCGCGGCGGCGAGGACTGGAAGTTCTACAACAACATGTTCCGCGACCAGCTCCTGAACAACCAGGAGTCAGACGGTTCGTGGCGGATCCCGGGCGGTGGCCAGAAGATCCGCGCGGTGGCGGCCCAGTACGCGGACGCCAATGACGAGGGTGCGCTCTACCGCACCTGCCTCTGCACGCTGATGCTCGAGGTTTACTACCGCTTCCTGAGCACCGGCGGCGGTGGCGGCATGGGCGGTGGACGCCGCCAGATCTGAGGCGGGGAGGGTAGCATTCCGCTTTTCAAGGGAGCCCCGGTCGTATGGACCGGGGCTTTTCTTTTGATGCGGCGGGCCTGCCGGGGAACCGGAGGAATGGGGAGGAAAGGACGAATGTCCCGAACGGTAAGCAGGGGGCTCTTTTTCCTAAGCTTTTCCTCCGGGAGGGCGTTTGGCCGGTACATCCGATGACAAACGAAGACCCATACTTGGAGTTGGAGCCGGAGCCCGAGCCGGTGGTGGTCCCCGAAAAGCCCAAGGTTTCCGTGTGGCGGAGGCTGGGCGGTGGCTCGCTCTCGATCTCGGTGATGATCCATGTGCTCCTGCTGTGCCTCGGCGCGGTGTGGGT
>CAMLOZ010000550.1 GCA_946481625.1 uncultured Haloferula sp.
AGCAGTACCGCGACGCGGCGGTCGCCGGTATCCGCCACTTGCTGTCCGGCGACCACGCGAAGTCGTCGAAGCCCCGCATCGGCGAAGTGCTCACCTTCACCGTCTGCTTCGCCTCCAGGTCGCGCACCCACAGGTCGAGGTTCTTGTCCTGCCACGCCACCCGCTTGCCATCGGGGGAGGGGACCGGCGCGAAGCGGAAGATATTGCCGTCCTCTGTCAGAAGCTCCGGCTCGCCCACACCGTTCGCGGGGAGCTTCACCATCTCGATCTCGCCCGTCTCGTCGGTCTGCGCGATCAAAGATTTCCCATCGGGCAGGAATCGCGCCTCCCGATAACGCACGCCCGGCTTGCGCGGGACCTCCACCAACCGCCCGCCCGGTTTCGATGGTGCCACGAAGACGCTGCCCCGCGCCGTGAGCGCCAGCCGGTCGCCATCCGGGGAAATGCTGAAGCTCGTGAGATACTCGAAGGGCTTCTTCACCCAGCGGTCCCGCATCTGGTCGAAGTCCGAGGGCAGCGTGATCGCGATCTCGCGGTCGCTGCCGTCCTTCAGGTCATGCATTCGCACCGTCCCTGCGTGTTGATAGACCACGCGGCCTTGGTTCAGATCCGCATTCCGGATGTCGAAGCCATCGTGATTCGTGAGCTGCTTGCGGTCCGTCCCTTCCGGTGTCATCGACCATAGGTTCATCGTCCCGGAAGGGTCGCTCAGGTAGATCACGCGCCCGTCCCACCACATCGGGTTTTTTGAAGTGCCGCGATAGTCCGCGATCAGGGGCAAGGCTTCCGCTGCGCCGTCGTCGTAGCGCCAGAGGTTCTGCACGGTCCCGCCCTCGTAGCGCTTCGTGCTGCTGCCTTGGAAGGGGAGGCGGGTGAAGAAGAGCCGCTTGCCGGTATCGTCCGTCACCCCGTCGCTCGCCTGTGCGAGCGGTAGCAAGGTCTCCGTCCCCTTCGCCGGATCGATCGCCACGAGCTGATCGTTCGGCAGTGTCGAGTGCGCCCGCGTGCTGCACAGCACCTTGCCCTCGCGTGTCCACCCCACCGGCACCGCGCCCTCGCCGTACCAGGTCAGCCGCTTCGGCAGCCCGCCCGCCAGAGGCATCACGTACACCTCCTGCGGGCCCTCGTACTGGCCGCAGAACGCGAGCTGCGTGCCATCCGGGGAAATCGTCGCCGCGAATTCCACGCCCGGGTGCGAAGTCAGCCGCTGTGCCGTTCCGCCCGCCGCCGGGACTTTCCACAGATCTCCCTCCGCCGTGAAGACCACCGTATCCCCGTGCAAGGCCGGCGACCGGTAGAAACCGGGCGACGCCGCTGCGGGAAGAGCGAGGGCGATTGCTGCTAGAAAAAGGGTGCGGTCCATTCGCATGACATTGCCATGCCTGAAACCCTCCGATCCGGCAACACCCCTCGATCTATCATCGATTCTACCGATGTTCGTATCGGCTTTACCGATTCGCCCGCGATGCCGAAACAGGGGCATCCTCCGCCAATGGAGCGCCGTGACCTTAGATTAAAATGCTATAAAAACAGCATTTTGGTTTGACGGGCTACCCGTGAAATGTTGTTTTTCCAGCATTAACCGACCCCGATTTTCCCATGCGCTGCAACTCCCCCAGTGATACCGCTTCTCTCATCGCCCGCAGCATCCTGCTTTCGGCGCGCGATCCCGATCTCTCCCTGCTCCTCGCCCCCGGGGAAGAAGAAGCCACCCGCCAGATGCTCGGCGAGCGTGCCACCGGCGGCTGGTTCGCCTATGCCGAGCAGCACCCTTGGGCCAAGCGCGCACTGATGCTCGCGGAGCGGGTGTTGCTCGGCGGGATCTTCGCCCACTACCTCGCCCGCAAGCGCTGGATCGAAGCCGAGGTCCGCCGAGCTATGGAGAACGGCCTCCGCCAGGTCGTGGTGCTCGGTGCCGGCTACGACTCCCTCGCCGTCCGCCTGCATCGCGAGTTCCCCCAGGTCGCCTTCTTCGAGATCGATCATCCCGCCACCCAGCGCTCGAAACGCGAGACGCTCGACCCGGCGGAAAACCTGCACTTCCTCCCGGCGGAACTTTGTTCCGAGCTTCCTCACGAAGTCGCCGCGTCCAGCGCCTGCTTCTCCTGCGGCGAACCCTCGGTCGTGATCGCGGAAGGCCTCACCATGTACTTCCATGGCGGGCGCGTGAAGGAACTCCTCCGCTCCTCGGCCCGCCTCGCAGGCGGCGAGGGCCGCGTGATCTTCAGCTTCATGGAGGCTGCCGACGACGGATCCATCTCCTTCCGCGGCGGGAATCCCGCGATCGGCTGGTGGCTGCATCTCCGGAGGGAGCCCTTTCACTGGGGTTGCCGGCGGAAGGACCTTCCCGAGTTCCTCCGCACCGCCGGTCTCCGGCTTCAAGCCATCGCGAACCACCGCGACCTGCGGGCGAAGATCCTCGCTCCCCGCCGTGCTCCGCTCGTCCGCCTCGCCCGCGGCGAATCGCTCTGCCTCTGCCAACCCTGTTAGTCGCCATGAGCACCGGCGTCCTCTGCAACGATGTCCACTCGCGCCTGAATCCGGTCCGCGTCTCGCGGGTCGAGCGCCCGCAATCGACCGCGGAGGTCTCCGTCCTGCTGAAACAAGCGGCCGCATCCGGCACGCCCGTTTCGATCTGCGGTGCCCGCCATGCCATGGGCGGCCAACAGTTCGGGGAAGGCACGCTTCTGTTAGACCTGCGCGGACTGAAGGATCTCGGCGAAGTCGATCGCGGCCGCGGCCTTGTTGAAGCCGGTGCCGGCCTCGTCTGGCCCGAGCTCATCGCCGGTCTCCATGCCGCGCAACAGGGTATGTCGCCGGTGTGGACCATCCGCCAGAAACAGACCGGTGCCGATGATCTTACCCTTGGCGGTGCTCTCGCGGCAAATATCCACGGTCGCGGCCTCCGGATGACACCCATCATCGGCGACGTCGAAGCCTTCACGCTCGTTGCCGCCCGCGGTGATATCCTCCGCTGCAGCCGCACGGAGAACTCCGAACTCTTCCGCTACGCCATCGGCGGCTATGGCTGCTTCGGCGTCATCACTTCGGCCCAGCTTCGCCTGGCTCCTCGCCAGATCGTCGAGCGGCGAGTCGAGATCACCACCTCGGACCGCCTCATGACAGCGCTTGCGGAGCGCAT
>CAMLOZ010000551.1 GCA_946481625.1 uncultured Haloferula sp.
TGTGGGTAACGGGTAAGTCACCGCTTCAGCGACACGCGGAGGATGCGGTCGTCCGATGTCAGATAGAGCCGCGTGCCGCTTTCGCCGAAGGCCACATTCGCCGTGGGGCGCCCGCAGAGGATACGCCCCAGCAACTGGCCATCCGGATTGAAGATCAGGCAGCCCCCGGGGCCGGTGGAGAAGACGTTGCCTTTTGAATCGACCTTGATGCCATCCGGTGCGCCGGGGCCCTTCAGATCCTTGCAGTTGAAGAAGATCTTGCCGGCTTCCGCGCTGCCATCGGCCTTCAAGGGATAAGCCATGATGACCGGCAGCGGTCCATGGGACTGCGCGACGTAGAGGATCTTGCCATCGGGCGAGAGGGCGACGCCGTTCGGCCGGTCGAGGTCGCGGGTAATGAGCGAGACCACACCTTGCGGCGTGACTCGATAGACGCCTTGGAAGGGTAGCTCCTTGAACTCGGTGTCCTTCTCACGGCCCGGCAGCCCGTAAGGCGGATCGGTGAAATACACGTCGCCGTTCGCGGCAATGGCGAGGTCGTTCGGCGAGTTGAAGCGCTTGCCGTTGAAGTTATCGGCGAGCGTCCGCTTCCCGCCGCCGGGGGTAAGGTAGGATACGCGGCGGTCCCCGTGTTCGCAGAAGTAGAGGATGCCCTTGGCATCCATTGCCAGACCGTTCGAGCCGGGCTCCGCACCATAGGAAGCCACACCGGTGTAGCCGGAAGGCTTCATGAAGACGGTGGCTTCCTTGTCGCCTTCCTTCCACTGGTAGATCGTGTTCTTCGGCACGTCGGAGAACAGCAGGCGCTTCTCCTTTTCATCCCAGACCGGTCCCTCGGCCCACTCGAAGCCGCTGCACAGGGTCTCGATCTTCGCATCCGGCGCGAGGATCTCGTCGAGTGCCGGGTCGAAGCGCTCGATGGACTCTTGGGCGGACGCGAAGGCGGGGAGAAAAAGGAGCAGATGGCGGGCTTTCATCATGATGACACCTTGTTACGAGCTCCCTGGCCGGGAGTCGTCGAGGAAAGGTGTCATCGGAGACGATCGGCGGATCACCCCAGAATCTCCTTCACCACCTTCGCCGGTTCCACGCCGGTAAGTTTCTGCTCCAGCCCTTGGAACTTGAAGGTGAGTTTCTCGTGGTCGATGCCCAGCAGGTGAAGGATGGTCGCGTTCAGGTCGCGGATGTGCATCGGGTCTTTCACGATGTTGTAGGAGAACTCGTCGGTCTCGCCATAGACCGCGCCGGGCTTCACGCCGCCGCCGGCCATCCACATGGAGAAGCAGCGCGGGTGGTGGTCGCGGCCGTAGTTGTCCTTCGAAAGCCCGCCCTGCGAATAGACCGTGCGCCCGAACTCGCCGCCCCAGATGACGAGCGTGTCGTCGAGCAGCCCGCGTTGCTTGAGGTCCGCGATGAGAGCGGCCGTGGGTCGGTCGATGTCCTCGCAGAGGATCTTCATGCGGTTCGGGAGGTCGCCGTGGGTATCCCACCCGCGGTGGAAAATCTGCGTGAAGCGGACGCCGCGTTCGGCCATGCGGCGGGCCATCAAGCAATTGTAGGCGTAGGTCCCGGGCTCCTTCGCCTTCGGGCCGTACATTTCCCAGATCGATTCCGGCTCGTCGGAGAGATCGGTAAGCTCCGGCACCGAGGCCTGCATGCGGAAAGCCATCTCGTATTGGGCGATGCGGGCGTTCGTTTCCGGATCGCCGATGCGGTCGTGGAGCTGGCGGTTCATGTCGTTCACGCCATCGATCATCGCCCGGCGCAGTTCCCGGCTCACTCCCTTCGGATTCGAGAGATGGATGACCGGATCGCCACCGGACCGGAGCGCCACCCCGGCATGTTCCGGAGAGAGATAACCGGATGACCACAGCCGCGAGGACAAGGCCTGGATGTTCACGAAGAGCGGCAGCTTCGAGGTCAGTACCACGAAGGTCGGCAGATCCTCGTTCATCGAGCCGAGGCCGTAGGAGATCCACGAGCCGATCGAAGCCTTGCCGGGCACCATGTTGCCGGAGGTCGCCAGCAGGATCGCGGGTTCATGGTTGATCGCCTCCGTGTGCAGCGACTTTAGCACGGCGAACTCATCGGAGACCTTCGCGGTATGTGGGAAGAGTTCGCTGACCCAATGTCCCGCCTGCCCGTGCTGCGTGAAATTGAAAACGCTGGGCGCGATGGGGAAGCGGGATTGGGACGCGGTCATGCCCGTCAGCACCTGCCCGCCGCGCACCGACTCCGGCAGATCCTGGTCGAAGCGCTTGATCAGGTCCGGCTTGTAGTCCCAGGTCTCGAACTGCGAGGGCGCACCCGCCATGAAAAGGTAGATCGCCCGCTTCGCCTTCGGCGCGAAGTGGGGGAGCAACACGCCCGGGTCGCCGCCGGACGCCATCGCGTTGCCGGACATCAGCCTTGCGAGTCCGGCCCACCCCAGGACTTTACCGGAGCGTCCGAGGAATTGACGGCGCGTCGCGAGATCCAGCCACTGCTGCTTGAGCGCGGCGGGGATCGGCAGATCGAGCACCGAGGGGCCTTCGCCTGAAAGGTCTGAACACGGATGCATGGCGGCAAGAATGAGATGTTTGGAAGCGGAAGGCTGCGAGGTGGAGAGGTGGCGCGGGATGTGAAGGGGAGGGAGATAAGAGATAAGATCGATGAGAGAAGAGATAAGAGAGGGGAAGGCAGCTTACTGCGGGGCCGCACGACGGCGGGTGGACTTCAGGCGGGCCGTTTTGACCGAACTGTAGAAGATGCGTTGCAGCTCGTCGGACTCCGCGAGCGCGGCATTGATTTTAGAGAGATCTTTGACGAGCGGCACGCGGGCGGCCAGGCGCAACCAACGGGCGGATTCGCGAAGTTCCTTCAGCGCGATTGACATCTTGTGAATGAAATCGTCGATCGATTCGGCGCTCTGAGCCTCGCCTTGATGAGCATAAGGGGCGGTTCCGGCGCGCACGAGCTGTCCGCTCAGGTGCTTTCCGGTGTACGATGAAGGGAGCGATTCCGCGATTCGGATGCAGTCTGCCGCGTAATCAAGTAGGCGCTCTTCGATCGCCTCCCGGCTTCCATTCCAGTCGTCTCTGTAGCTCTTCATTTCTTCTCTCTTATCTCATCGATCTTCTCTCTTATCTCAAGCATCC
>CAMLOZ010000552.1 GCA_946481625.1 uncultured Haloferula sp.
CAACCGGAGGATCTGCCCCGCATCGGGCAGGCTCGCGTCGATCCGGGAAATGATGCCTCGCCGGCGCACCCGCGGCGGTTTCCCCGACGAAAGAAAGATATCCGATGTCTCTCCCGCCGCCGCCTGATCGATCGTGGCAAGCAGGTCCGGTCCTGCCGCAGCCACCACCGGCGGCGCGCTTGCCGGTACCTTCTTCAACTCGGCCACGGCACTCTCTAACAGATGATCCGCCTTGCTGTTTTCCACGGGATGCGGCGCACCCGAGGCATGGATCTCGATCCGGCAATCCGGGCCCGAGGAATGAATGTGATAGCCGAACTCCGTCTGGTCCGCCGCATGGAAACTCCCTTCCCGCCGCGCATCCCCGGTGTCGCCGGAAAACTCGGTGCCGGTGATCTCGCCCGCCATCCGCCGCAGGATGTCACCCCGTAGCGCCGGCATCGAAAGCTCGATCGTCTCACCCGCCTTCAACAGATAAGGCACCGCGTCCGAGATCAAGACCAGCCGCTCGGCGCGCTTCTCGTCCATCAGTTTCAGGAAAGTATCGATGACCGCCATGCCGCCCTTGGGTTCTCTTTAAATAACCGGCTGGGCCGCGATTCGTCTCTGCAAGCAACCCGGAACCGACCCGTTGTGATCCGCAAGGGAAGCTCGGGGTCCCCTCCCGTCAATTCGCGGAATCATGGGACCACCACCAAAAAGAAAAGCGGAGGATCGCTCCTCCGCTTTCTTAAATCCGGTGTTGCAAGCGAGCCTCAGCCCTCCTTGCCACAGCACTGCTTGTACTTCTTCCCCGATCCACACGGGCACGGCGCGTTCCGGCCCATCTGGTCGATGTCGAAGCTCGGCGGGCGCCGCTTCGGCAGGTTCAGCTTGATCCCGCCGCTGCCGCCGTCGTCCACGATCACGTGGCCGGAGCTTGCCGTTGCGGCGACGTTGTCGCGGCTGATCGGTTGCGGGGACTCAGCGCTCTGGAGCTGCTGCGGACTGCCGTGGAGCTGGCGCAGGATGGCTTCGAGATTCCCGGCGGAGCGGAAGAGGTTCTGCAGCGCCTCCTGCTCGATGTTTGCCATGAGCTGGGAGAAAAGCTCGTAAGCCTCGTTCTTGTACTCGATCAGCGGGTCCTTCTGGCCTTGCGCGCGCAGGTGCACGCCTTCGCGCAGCGCGTCCATGTTGTAGAGGTGCGCCTGCCACTGGCGGTCGATCGCGGCGAGCATCATCCGGCGCTCCTCCATTTCCAGGATCTCCGGCGGCAAGCCGTCAACGCGGAGTTGGTAGGTCTCCTTGACCCGCTGCATCAGGAACTCCGCGATCTCCTCGGCGGACTTCGATGCCACGTCCAGATCCTCCGGTGCCACACGGATCGGCAGGGTGGTGTTCACCCAGTGCATCAGCTCGTTGTAGTCCGGATTCGACTCGTCGCGGTCGGCCAGGAATTCCTGAACCTTCTGCGGGATCACCTTCTCGATGATCTCGTTGACCAGATCGCGCGGCTCTTCCGTGGTGAGCACCTCGTTGCGGTAGCCATAGACCACCTCGCGCTGCTTGTTCATCACGTCGTCGAACTCCAGCACCCGCTTGCGCCAGGTGTAGTTGCGCTGCTCGACCCGCTTCTGCGCGGTCTCCACCGACTTGTTCAGCCACGCGTGCTCGAGCGCCTCGCCCTCCTGCATCCCGAAGCGCTCCATCATGGAGGTCATCCGGTCCGCCGCGGCGAAGTTCCGCATCAGGTCGTCTTCGAAGGAAATGTAGAACTGGCTCAGGCCCGGATCGCCCTGGCGCGCGCAACGGCCGCGAAGCTGGCGGTCCACGCGGCGCGACTCGTAGCGCTCGGTGCCGATCACGAAAAGCCCTCCGAGATCGGCCACGCCTTCACCCAGCTTGATGTCCGTGCCGCGGCCCGCCATGTTCGTCGAGACCGTCACCGCGCCGCGCTGGCCGGCCTTCGTGACGATCTCCGCTTCCTGCCGGTGATACTTCGCGTTCAGCACCGTGTGGGGGATCTTGCTGCGCTTGAGCATCCGCGAGACCGTCTCGGAGGCTTCCACCGAAGCAGTTCCGACCAGTACCGGCTGCCCTTTGGCGTGCGCTTCCTCGATCTTTTTGATCACCGCGTTGTACTTCTCGCGGCGCGTCTTGAAGACCTGGTCGTTCAGATCCTTGCGCTGGTTCGGCCGGTTGGTCGGGATCGGCAGTACGTCCAGCTTGTAGATGTCGGAAAACTCGGCGGCCTCCGTTTCGGCCGTGCCGGTCATGCCCGCAAGCTTCTCGTAGAGACGGAAGTAGTTCTGGATCGTGATCGTCGCGAAGGTCTGCGTCTCCTTCTCGATCGCCACGCCTTCCTTGGCCTCCACCGCCTGGTGCAGCCCGTCCGACCAGCGGCGGCCGGGCATCTCGCGGCCGGTGTTTTCATCCACGATGATCACCTTGTCTTCCTTCACCACGTACTGCACGTCCTTCTCATAGACGCAGTAGGCCTTCAGGAGCTGGGAGATATTGTGCATCTTCTCCGCCTGCGAATCGAGCTTCTGCTGGAGCTTCTCCTTGGCTTCCGCCCGCGCTTCGTCGGTGAGCTGGAAGTTCGCGTCGATATCCGCGAAAAGCGTCCCGATGTCCGGCAACGTGAAGGAATCCGGATCATCCGGCGAAAGGAACTGGCGGCCCTTCTCCATCAGGTCGGAGTCGTGGCTCTTTTCATCGATGGTGAAGAACAGCTCTTCCTTCAGCTCGAAGAGTTCCTTCTTCTGGGCATCTTGGTAGAAGGAAAGCTCGGTCTTCTCAAGCAGACGCCGGATCTCGGGCTCCTCCATCATCCGCATGAGCTGCCGGTTGCGCGGCTGGCCCAGCTTCACCTTGAAGAGCGCGCGGCCCGCGGCCGTCATGTCGCCCGCCTCCTGATGCTTCTTCGCCTCCGCGACCAGTTCGTTGCACAGCAGCGTCTGCTGGCGGACGATCTGCTCGACCAGCGGCTTGTACTTGTCGAACTGGTGGCTCGATACGGAAGAGGGCCCCGAAATGATCAGCGGCGTCCGCGCCTCGTCGATCAGGATCGAGTCCACTTCGTCGATCACCGCGAAGTAGTGGCCGCGCTGCACCTGCTCGTCGCGGGTGGAAGCCATGCCGTTGTCGCGCAGGT
>CAMLOZ010000553.1 GCA_946481625.1 uncultured Haloferula sp.
GCTTCCAAGTGCCCATCGCAACGACTATTACTGGGGCTACGTCGATGGCTTCCGGAGCCCCGGCGGCTACGGGTATGGCGGCAGCAAATAGGAATCTTCCTTGGGATAGCGGAGTAGCCGACCGCTCCGCTGTCGGAGAGGAAACCGCAAGCCTCCGGCGCGGACGAAGGACGGGAAGGGTCAAAACCATCTCCTCGTACCACCGGCAGTCGGAGACTGCCTTCCCCTCCCCGGGGCCGGGAGGCACCGGCTACTCTAGGCGACACCGCGGCCAGTTAGCCCGTCACTTTTTCCTGCCCTTCGGGAGCGGAGCCGCTTGAATGCGGGCATGAGCTTGCCAGCCAATCTTGTGACCATCCATCCGTACTTCAAAGTCCATGCGGGCAAATGGCCGGAGGTTGAAGGGGTGTTGAAGGAATTTGTCGCCACGACACGCTCGGAACCGCTGTGCCTCTTCTATGAGTTCACGGTCAACGGCGACGAGGTATTCTGCCGCGAGGGATATGTCGGTGCCGAGGGCACGCTGGCGCATCTGGAGAATGTTGGCCCCGTGATCGACAAGATGCTGAAGTTCAGCGACATGACGAAACTCGAGTTCCACGGGCCGGCGGAGGAGATCGATAAGCTGCGCGAGCCGCTGGCACACCTGAACCCGGCTTGGTTCGTCTGGCATCGCGGCTTGGAACGCCACTAGGCAGGCGGCTTGATACTACGTTCATGCGTAATTCAATGCTCTAGGCGGGGGCGGGGTTCTTTGCTTTCATCCCCCGCGCGCCCCGGCGCGTTCCGCTTTCCGGCTTCATGAGGAGAGCGGCCGGACCCCCGCCGGAACTCCATGAGACTCCCCCTGCCCCTTCTCGCCGGCCTGACCGTTCTGGCAAGCCTTTGCGCCGCCCATGCCGAGCGCATGAAGGTGCTTATCATCGAAGGCGCGAGCAACCACGACTGGGCCCACCGCAAGGATATCCTCACGGCGATCATCTCGCGCGACGGCGGCTTCGACGTGGACGTGAGCGTGACTCCCGGGGCGGCCTCCGATCCCGGCTGGGCAACCTGGGCTCCCCATTTCTCGAACTACGACGTCGTCCTCTCCGGCTACAGCAACGGGGCGGGCGGCGAGCCGCGCTGGCCCGCGGCGGTGGAGACGGCCTTCGCAAACTACGTGAACGGCGGCGGCGGCTTCGTCGCTTTCCACGAGGCCTGCGATTCCTTCGCCGGATGGACGGCCTACGGCGAGATGCTGGGACTGCGCTGGAACCCGGTGACGATCGGCACCGCGGTGTTGGTCAATACCAACGAAACCCTGCAACTGCTGCCTCCCGGCCAAGGGCAGTTCACCAGCCATGGCGACCGGGTGAATGTGACGGTGAAGCGGCTGGGCAACCATCCGATCCATGCCGGCCTCCCGGCGTCATGGATGGCGGCGGATCTCGAGGTGTGGCGCTATCCGCGCGGGCCGGCAAACAACCTGACCGTGCTCTCCTACGCGAAGGATCCCCTCACCCAGCTCCAGTTTCCGGTCGAGTGGACCGTGAATTACGGCAGCGGACGGGTGTATGCGTCCAGCTACGGCCATATCTGGCCCGGCGACGTCGAGCCTCCGGGCCTGCGCTGCGCGGCCTTTCAGGAGAATCTCGTCCGCGCCCTGAAGTGGTGCGCCGGAGCGAATCTACCGGCAACGGTTCCCTCCGACTTCCCGAGTCCGACGGCGATTTCACTGCGGGCGCATGCGGAAGGGACCAGCGGCTTCGGTGGACCCAAGGCGGTGGCCCCCTTCTCGAACGGCGCGCTGCCGACGCTCTCGGTCGTGCCGACCGGGGTGGAGGTCGTGGAGGCCTTTCCGGCACTGGACTGGGAGGCACCGATCGAGGCGAAGCCATGGCCCGAAGCCGCGGGGCAACTCATGGTCGTGGAGATGGACGGTCGCGTTTACAAGGTGGCGGACAACGACGCGGCCACGACCAAGCAGCTCGTGCTCGATATCCGCGACCGCGTCTGGCATTTCAACTGGGAGAACAACGACAACGGCACGAAGCACGGCGGGATCCTCTCGGCGGTCTTCCACCCGCAGTTCGGCAAGGGCCAGGGCAAGGATTACCTCTACGTCTACTACACCTACAACGCGAACGACGCCCCGAACGCGAACCCGCCCTTGTACGACCGTCTGGCGCGGTTTACCTGGAACGGCACGGCCTTCACCCCGGCCAGCGAGCAACTCCTGATCCACCAGTACGATACCGCGAAGGGCCACGAGGGCGGTGGGATGTGTTTCGGCGCGGACGGGTTCCTCTACCTGGCCTTCGGCGACGAAGGCACGGAGAGCGGCGATTCGACGCCGCACACGCAGAAGATCGACGACCGGGCGCGTTCGGGGGTCTGGCGGATGGACGTGGACATGCAGGGCGGCGCGGTGAGCCACCCGATCCGGCGGCAACCGCTGGGGCCGGGATCGTTCACCCAGAACTACTACATCCCTAGTGACAATCCCTGGCAGGACGTGAACGGCGGCATCCTGGAGGAATTCTACTCCATCGGCCTGCGCGAGCCGCACCGCATGGCCTTCGATGCCGTGACGGGATCGTTCTGGATCGGCGACGTGGGGGCGAACAACCGGGAAGAGATCGATGTGATCGATGCGCCCGGACTGAACTTCGAGTGGAACTACAAGGAGGGAATCGCCGATGCCTTCCGCGCGCCGCCGAATCCCTTGATCGGCATTTCGCGCGGGCCGGTGCACGACTACTCGCACGCGGTCGGTTCCTGCATCATCGGCGGGCACGTCTATCGCGGCACGGCGCTGCCGCAATTGGCCGGGAAGTATCTCTACGGCGACAACGGGACGCAGCTCCTCTACGCGCTGGAATTCGATCCGGCGACGAAGCAGATGATCGCGGTGCAGCAATTCGGCCAAGGCCGGGCGGGCTATCTTTTCAACGGGATCAGTTCCTTCGGGGTGGATTCGCAGGGCGAGCCGCTGCTCCTGCAACTCGCCGGGGCCAATGCGGGAACCGCGCAGATCTCGCGCATCAAGCCCGCGGGGCCTCCGGGCGGCGGCACCTGGAACTATCCGCCGCTCCTTTCGCAGACGGGTGTCTTCACTCATCTGCCGACGCTCACGCCGGCCGCGAGCAT
>CAMLOZ010000554.1 GCA_946481625.1 uncultured Haloferula sp.
ACGGAGACCCCGAAGCGAGAAGAGTGGATGCATGACGCTCTCCGGTGAATCTTCTCCGAGAAAGCTGACATTTTTCCCTTGCTTGAATCGGGCGCGTGGTCCCATCTTCCGCCCGCCCCGCTTCCCGGGGTTGGTCTTCAAAATCCGGCGTAGCTCAGCGGTAGAGCGGGTGGCTGTTAACCACTAGGTCGTAGGTTCGATCCCTACCGCCGGAGCCAGGATGAGACGAGTATCCCCTACAAGTTTCAGCGTTCATTGTTTCCGGGGAATTCTCTTCGTTTGATTGACGTGGATCAAACGGGTCGGTCTGCCGGAGTGGCATGAAACGTATGGAAGTTTGCGGCGGCGAAGAAGGTGCTGTCATCATGTGAGGAAAGCATGTGGCCGACCTGGCGTGTGGATTCCTCCTCCATGAAAATACTAAGCGCGGGAAGCATGCCGGCAAATCCCCGTCGGCCCCGCTGTCCGCATTTCTCGCATAGCGGGTGACCTTCACCCGGCAGAAATCCCGGCGAAAATGAATCCTCGCCACTAAACCTTCTCACTCCTTCGGGCAGTAGAGGGGTGCGGGATAACCCAAGTCCCGTTTCTCAAACCCATGAAAACCCCATCGATACCCCTGTCGGGGAGGGGGGCTTTGGCCCTCGTCCTACTGACCGTGGCAGCCTCCCAAGTCGAAGCGGCACAACAAACCTACCGCTTCTACAAGTTCGAACCGACGAAGTTGAGGACCGGCACCGCCAACAGTGCCTCGATCTCCGAGTTCGATTTCAAGTTCGCCGGGGCGGACTTGGATCTCTCCGGCGTCACCGTCACCAATCCCGGTGGCAGCAACCCGGGGAGCGGTAATGAAAACCCCGACAAGGTGAAGGACAATCTGACCACTACCAAATGGCTGGATTTCAACAAGAAAGCGCTGGTATTCGACTTCGGGGACGGTAACACCGCCACGATCGACGGCTACACCTTCGCCACTTCGAACGATGCGCAGGAACGTGACCCGGTAAGCTGGATCCTCTACGGCGGAACAGACGGCGTGAGCTGGACCCCGATCGATATCAGGCAAAACGTCGCGGTCACCACCGCGCGGCAAACCTTCCAGACGGCGTTCACGCTGCCGGATAATGTCCCGCCCTACATCGCTTCGTACAGCACCAGCAAGACGGTGGCGATCAATGGCGATACGACGCTCACCGCGGACTGGAGCACGCTCGTCACCGACAGCGTCACCATCAGCGGGGTCGCCGGGACTTTCGGCGCAAGCGGCTCAACGCCGATCTCGCCGCCGGACAATGCCGATACAACGTACACTTTGACCGCCACGAGCGCCCAAGGGGAAACGTCGGCGAGCGCGACCGTGCGCACCGTCGTGGGCGGTTCGGCGACCTACTCCTTCGTCCGCTTCACCCCGGTGAAACTCCGGGACGGCGTCGCCGCGAACAGTGTCCAGCTCTCGGAATTCCGCCTCAAGAACGGGGTCACGAACATTCCGATTGTCGCCGCTTTCAACGAGGTGGGCGGGAACAGCCCGGCAAACGAGGGGCCGGACAAGCTCTTCGACAACAACGTCGCGACCAAGTGGCTCGATTTTAGCAAGGGTGCAGTCATCCTGGACTTGGGTGGTACTCCCGTAACCTTCGATTCCTACGGCTTCACCACGGCGAACGACGGGGAAGTCCGCGACCCGGTCCGCTGGATCCTGGAAGGGTCCGACGACTCCGCCGGACCGTGGAACCTGATCGACAACCTGACCGCCTTCGACTTCCAGACGCCGATCGCCCGGCAGGTTCAGACCCAGGACGTCCCGCTCCCCGGTTCCTCGATCGTTCCTTTCGCCACTCTCTCCGGTGACACAACCGTCGTCTCCGGCGAGCCGATCACCCTCGTGTGGAATACCAGCGGTGCAAGCACCGTTACGATCAGCGGCATCCCCGGCACTTTGGATCCCTCGGGCTCCATCGATGTCTTCCCGACGGTCGATACCACCTACACCTTGAGCGCCACCTCGGGCGGGCCCGTCGTCACCGACGAGGTGGTGGTTGATGTAGTCACGCCCGCCATCACCACGATCGCCTACGAGAACTTCAACGGCTCCGGTGAGGAGCTCGCGCTCCTGGGCAGTGCTGTGGTGGTAAACGACTTCGCCACGCGCCCGGCTCCCGCGGATGCCAATCGCCTCCGCATTACACCGGACGAAGGGAGCAAGAACGGCACCGCCTGGTTCCGCAAGCGCGTCGATACCAGCGGTGGATTCGAAACCGAGTTCGATCTCCATATCGTTCGTCTCGGAGGTGCACAGGATAGCGGTGCCGACGGCATGGCTTTCGTGCTTCACAATCATCCGCTGCGCACCCAGGCGGCCGCGCCCACGAACCAGGAGAACGGCCTCCCGTCCAATGCGGTCAACGTCTGCTTCGACTCCTACAACAACGGTGGCGAAAGCGCCGCGGCGATCACCGTGCGCGAAGGTGTGCTCACCCTCGCCCGCGTGGATCTCCCGGCCCTGCCGAAGCTCAAATTGGGCGGCACCCCCGCAGTGCCGGATCTCACGCAGACGAGCGGATCGGCGACTCCTTACCGCGTCAGGGTGGGCTATACCGCTCCGGAGATCGAAGGCGACCCGGGGACCCTCTACGTCATGTTCAATGGCGTCCCGGTGCTCGAAGGAGTCGAGGTCAACCTGACTTCCGCCGGTGCGACCGACGAAAACGGGCTGTCCTACGTCGGCTTTAGCGGGCGGACCGGCGGTCTCTTCGAGGCCCACGACGTGACACGCTGGTTCTACGTCCCGGGCGAGCCCGCGCCGCCCTTCAGGGAACTGTCCTCCGTGATCACCCCCGGTAATCCGCCATCCGTGAACCTGCAGTGGACCTCGGGTGGCCAGCACACCTACCGCATCGCCTGGTCCACCGACATGATCAACTGGACGAATCAGATCCAGGGCAACATCGCCCCCAGCGGCACCGGCGTGAATACCGCCAATGTAAACTTCCCGCCCGGAGATCGGGTTTTCATCCGGGTGGAGGAAGAATAAGGGTCCGGCTCATCGGGCCGCCCCGCGCGGAGGAGGATTCTCCGGGGAGGTCTTCCTTCGCGCACATCCAGTAA
>CAMLOZ010000555.1 GCA_946481625.1 uncultured Haloferula sp.
GAAGAGATTCAGCGCGATGATCCGCTGGGTCAGACCCGCCTCCAGATGGTCCCACTCGTCCGCCGGGATCACCCGCGGCACCGGGTCGAAGGGGAAGATCCGCTCGGTGCCCCGGTCGTCGTGATAGACGTTGAAGGTCACCCCTTGCCGCAGGAAATGCTGGTCACAGGAGGCGCGCCGGGCCTCGAAATCCTCCAGGGCCAGCCCTGAGAAGCGGTTCAACAACGCGCGGTAGTGAGGCCTCACTTCGCCGCTCTCGGCGAACATCTCATCGAAAAATCCATCTGCCTCGTAGGCTTCAAACATGCGCAGTCTTGGGGTGAAACTCACTTTAGCAGGGCACGGGCCAAATCACCGCCCATTCCTATCACGTATCCTGAGCCAAGGCCGCGGCTCAGGTAAAGCGGGCTTTTCCAAACATACGGGATGGATGGGATGGAGATTCTTGGAGATCAGAAGAGGGATTGGAACCCCTGGTTCGAATCCCGCTGCTTCTCGACTCAGAATCCCATCCATCCCATTCATCCCGGTCCAAATCCTCTTCTCCCCCGGATCCTTGCCACTTTTTCCGTGCCGCCCGGACCGTGCCATGCTTTGAAAGCGCCGTGGCTTACCTCGAAATCCGCGACCTCCAGACCCACTTCAAGAAGCGTGCCGGCTCCTTCTTCGCCCCCGTGACGGAGACGATCCGCGCGGTGGACGGCGTGACCCTGTCGATCGAGAAGGGCGAGATCCTCGGACTGGTCGGCGAGTCGGGCTGCGGCAAGTCCACCCTTTCCCGCACGGTCATGCAGCTCATCCGGCCGACCGCCGGCTCGATCATGCTCGACGGCGAATACCTCGGCAACCTGCCGAATTCCGAGATGCGCAAGCGCCGCCTCGATTTCCAGATGGTGTTCCAAGACCCTTACGCCTCCTTGAACCCGCGGATGACCGTCTTCTCCACCCTCGCGGAGGCGATCAAACAACGTCACCCCCGAACCAAAGGCGCCGAGCTTTCCGACCGCGTCGGTCGCCTGATGGAAACCGTGGGCCTCGATCCCCGCTTCCAGAAGAAATACCCCCACGAGTTCTCCGGCGGACAACGCCAGCGGATCGCCATCGCCCGCGCCCTCGCCCCTGAGCCGAAGCTGGTCATCGCCGACGAGCCCGTCTCCGCCCTCGACGTTTCGATCCAGTCCCAGATCCTCAACCTGCTCAAGAAGCTGCGTGCCGAGCTGGGCCTGACGATGATCTTCATCACCCACGACCTCGGCGTCGTGCGCTATCTGGCCGACCGGATCGTGGTGATGTACCAGGGAAAGATTGTCGAGGAAGGCGAGTCCGAGGCCCTTTTCGCCAACCCGCAGAACGCCTACACCCGGAAGCTCCTCGCAGCGATTCCGAAGCTTCCGGCCGCCGCCTCGGCCTGATCGCGGGGAGGTTTGGCTTGCCCGGGGAGAGGGCCGCAGGCGAGATTCGGGGGTCATGGATCCTTTCCTCCTTAAAACGCTCCACATCGCAGGGGCTCTCGGCGCTTTTGCAGGCATCGGCGCGATCATCGCCGCAGCGGACGACAAGCACCGCAAACTGGCTAGCGCCCTGCACGGGATCTCCCTGCTGTTGTTGCTGTTGCTCGGTTTCGCCATGCTCAAGAAACCGCCGATGGACCAGCAATGGTGGATGGTGAAGGGGGGAATCTGGCTCTTCCTCGGCGTCGCCCCCGCATTGGCTAAACGGAAGGTGCTTCCTGCAGGGATCCTCCTCGGCATCTGTCTCGCGCTCGGCGCGGTCGCCGCCTACCTCGGCCTTGCGAAACCGTTTTGATCCGCCTGATTCGCTTTTTTCACGCCAGATCCTGCACGGCGGGGAGTCTCCCCTTGCATGGCCGCTGGCGGGGTCTTAATTCTCCCGCGCGCTGATCTCACATCGCCGCCCATGAACGCCGCTGCCGTCTCTTCATTTCCAATCGTTTCCCGTGTCTGGAAGTCGTCCATCGGGCGCAAGTTGATCGTCGCCGTTACGGGCTTGGTCCTGGTCGGTTTCCTCGCCGGCCACCTCGCCGGAAACCTCTTGGTCTTCGCCGGTCCGAAGCACTTCAACGACTACGCGCAGTACCTCCACGAGGTCTTCCACGGTGTCGGCGTCTGGATCGCCCGCGCCGGCCTGCTGGCCGCCGTGGTCCTCCACATTGCGGCCACCGTTTCACTCACCCGCGAGAACCGCGCCGCCCGCACCGCCTACGTCCACCCGGCCACAATCCAGACATCGAAGTCGGCAAAGGCCATGCTCTGGACCGGCCTGACCATTCTGGCCTTCGTGATCTACCACCTGATGCACTTCACCCTGCACATCGGGAACAACTACGAAGCCTACCGCGACCCGGCCTATCCGGACCGTATGGATGCTTGGAAAATGGTCATCGACGGCTTCTCCGTCTGGTACGTGGTCCTCTTCTACATCATCGCGATGACGCTGCTCTGCTCGCATCTCACCCATGGCGTCGCCTCGATGTTCCAGACGCTCGGCCTGCGCTCGAAGAAGTCCGCTCCGATGGTGACCTTCGTTTCGAAAGGCTACGCGCTCGTCATCTGGCTCGGCTTCATCTCGATCCCCATCGCCATCCTCGTCTTCGGCTTCGGACGCTAATCCCCTTCCCTTCTTTCCCTTTTCGCCATGGCTCTCGATAGCAAGATTCCTTCAGGTCCGATGGATCAGAAATGGTCCAAGCATAAGATGGACTCGAAGCTCATCAACCCCGCGAACAAGCGGAAGTTTACCATTCTTGTCGTGGGTTCCGGGCTGGCGGGTGGCGCAGCTGCCGCGACCCTCGCGGAGCTCGGCTATCAGGTGAAGTGCTTCTGCTATCAGGACAGCCCGCGCCGCGCCCACTCGATCGCCGCGCAGGGCGGCATCAATGCCGCGAAGAACTACCAGAACGACGGCGACTCGGTTCAGCGCCTCTTCTATGACACCGTGAAGGGCGGCGACTTCCGCGCCCGCGAGGCAAATGTCCATCGCCTCGCCGAGGTATCGGTGAACATCATCGACCAATGCGTCGCGCAGGGTGTTCCCTTCGCCCGCGAGTACGGCGGCCTGCTCGACAACCGCTCCTTCGGCGGCGCCC
>CAMLOZ010000556.1 GCA_946481625.1 uncultured Haloferula sp.
CACCTTCTCGCGCGGCGTGACGTAATGGCTGGACGGATAGATGGTGAAGCGCGGATTCAACAGCCGTTCCTCCATCCGGGTGAAGCCTCCCCAGATGTCCGTCATCGTGCCCGGGTTGGCGAAGCGGTCCTCCATCCGCGGTGCCAGAGAGGAAAGGAACCACGAATCCCACAGTACCTGATTGGCCATGTAGCGGTGGTCGTAAAGCTTCCCCGACTCTGCATCGTCGGGTGCCAGCCTCGGGTGAGCGTAGGAATTGCCGACGGCGAGGTCGGCGTAAGGTGCGTTCGGCGTGCTGGTGAAACCCCAGTGGGTCGCACGCAAGGTCGTGGCACCGTCGCCCACTCCCGCATGGCGGAAAGTTCCCAAAGAAACCGGCGGCGTGGCGGGAATCGTGTGCGCGAGGAAATGCGTCTGACCCGTCGCAGGCAGACGCCCGGATCCGATATACCCGTGATTCGCCCCCGCCGGATCGCTGGGCAGAGTCACCTGGATGATGTCGCTGTCGAATCCGGTAACCGGCTCGATCTTGTATTCCAGCCGCTCGTTGGCGAGGTCCGCGAGGTTGGAATTCAGCCGCGAGGAAAGGCGTGCGATCCCGCTGTGGAGGAAGGCAGGGACGGGGACGCGGGAATCCAGCGCCGTCTTGGTTTCCATGATGAAGGCGGCAAAGGGCTGCTTGCGTCCCTCGACCTGTCCGAGCGTTGCCGTGGGCACGCGACTGGCATCCACCGCCTCGAGCGTCCGCTTGAAGGGCGTGTCGGCCTGCGCGACGATCTCGCCACGGTGTTCATAGTAGGGCCATTTCCGATTGATATCGTAGATCCAGAAGTCGAGGTACTGGGAGGTGGCCTGCCCGCCGATGTTGTAGGCCGCACCGTGCTCCACCGGGCGCAGGCTCACCGAGATCTTGTCGCCCGCATTGCCGGTGATGGCGCGGTTCCCGCCGAGGACGTAAGGGCTCTTCACCCCGCCGTTGAAATGCACGCCCGGCCAGAATTCCGGCGTGTTCGCCCGGTTGTAGGTGCCCGTCCGGCCGTTCATCGAGAACACCAGGGTCTCCCCCGGGTTCATGGCGAAATAGCTCCCCTGTGCGGGATTGAAGAATGGCGACTCGAGGAAGAGCTCGTTGTCGCTGACGATGTCCTTCAGGCCCCCCTGCCCACCCCGTTGACCTGCCACTGGAAGTTGAAGGGCAGACCCTTGCTGAACTTCGCGAAGAAGCTCGTGTTCGCCGGGAAGACGATCCCCACGTCGAAGGGGTTCCACAGGGTGGCGTAGATGTCGGTCGCAAGCTGGAGCTGATGACTCGGGCCCGCGGCGGGATTCCTAACGGAGGTGTAGGAGAAGACGTAGATGATCTTGGCCAGCCGCGGGAAACGGAAGCCCCCGGCATCGTCTCCGAAATTGGTGTAGCTGTCCGCCTGGTTCCAATCGATTAGCTTCGCGCCGGGCTCGATCCAAGGCTGGCCATTGAAATGGAAGACGCCCTTCGAGAGGTTGTAGTAGGCATGGAGATGGTTCCAGCGTGCACCGAGGGCCACCGCCGGGTCGCCATAGAGGTAGACGTCGCGGTTGGTTAGCGAATTGCGGCCGCGCCACACGCCGTAGTCGGAAGGGATCTTGTCGACGGGCAGTTCGAACAAGGTGGAGAGGTCCCTCTTCAACCCTCCGTTGCGGACGTCGCTCATGACGCTGCGGGTTTCCACCGCGAGATCCCACGGGTAGTCCTCCGGCAACTCGGGAGCCGCCAGGCGGAGCTGGCCGGGCGTGAGCAATCCGTGCATCTTCTCCGGTTCGGTCGGAAGATCCCCGAAATCTTCCAACACCTCGGGCACCGGACGGGCCGGAGCATGGCGCGCCACCAGCCGGTCACCGTCCGCTTCGGGTTCAATCATCGGGAGATCCGCCGGGATCTTCTGGGACTCGTCCACCGTCCACCACGCGGCATGACCGTCGCCGGTCCCGATCAGGGGCACCCGCGTTTCGTCTCCGTCCTCCCGCATGGCCATGACCACCGTGTCACCGTCGGGTAGATCCCGGTAATCCTCGTGCGAGGGCTTGTCAGGGTTTGATACCAGCCAAGTCTCGAAAGAGGTCGTCCGTCCCTCGTCGAAGGGACCGGAGGATTCCGGGTCGGAACGCCAGACCCCGCACCACGCCCCGCCGGCACCGGCTTCGCCACCCTCGCCGGAAGATTCCGGAGCGGGTGCGGTGATCCGCTGGTCCGGTCCCGCCGAAGTCTGGAGTTGACCGATGGCAAGTGCCAGCGCGAGCCGGGCATTGCTCCGCGCGGTGTGCAGGGCGCGCTCGCGTTCGGAGGCCTGCAGCCCGATCGAGGACAGGGACAGCAGCCCCATGCAAATCACCATCAGCAATACGAACAGCACCAAGGTCGCCACCAGGGCGAACCCGCGTGACCTGCCCGTGCGCCTGAGCGGAATGCGAACTCTCATCACAGCAGCAAGAGGTTGGGCGTTCCCCGGGACCGGATGAACCCGGGTTGAAATAGGATCACGACCCGTCTTCCACCCTGAAGAACAGCTTGGTCGCCCCGGCAACCGGCGAGCTGAAGGTGTAGGTCGTCTGCCCCGCATCCCCGGGAATGCCGGTCGCAACGGGTTGGCTGAAGTCCGACGGATCGGTGCCGTAGAAGATCGAATACTCCCCGCCCGCCTCGGAGTTCCAAGTGAGGGTGATATCGCCGGTCTCG
This sequence comes from uncultured Haloferula sp., assembly GCA_946481625.1. The sequence goes on from CAMLOZ010000556.1 coordinate 2,714, forward strand.
GCATCGATCGCGAAAGCGGTGATCCGGAAGTCGAACGGAACCAGACTGCCTTCCGTATTGAAGGCCACCTTGCCCAGGCCCACCCGGTCGCCTCCCGCGGCGACCCCGTCGAAGTAGTTGTCCGTAATGGTGAGGCGAACGGCCACCACCCCGGTTTGCACTCCGATTTCGATGACGTCGGCAACCGTCGAGAGGCCGTTGCCTTTGGTCAGCTCCACCGCCGTGAGAATCGTCTCGAAGCCGTTGCCCTTGTCCACGGCGATGTCGATGGTCTTGGCGCAGCCCCGCAAGCCCCCGCCATCGGCCGGGTAATTCCAGATCGAGATTGCCTCAAGATCCTTTGCGGTGGCAAACGTGAAGGTCAGCTCCGGAATCACGCC
>CAMLOZ010000557.1 GCA_946481625.1 uncultured Haloferula sp.
CGACCTTCGAGACCATCACCGGGGTCGCGCTCGTGGTGAAGGCGCTGATGCTCGAATAAAGCTGGAAGCCCTCCGCCGACCCGAGCACCCGCGACATGTAGTTGTTGATGACGGGGGCCTCCGTGGTCAGGAAGCTCTGCGCGCTGAAGATCTTGAGGAAGGCGAGCTGCTGGTTGAAAATCGCCATCAGCATGAGCGCGACGGTCATGCCCACACCCATCGCGAGCGTGAGCTCGACCAGCGTGTAGCCGCGGGCGCGCCGGGAACGGAAACCGGAGAGAGAGAGTTTCATTGCGAACGGACCACGGTGCGGGATTTCATGTAGCTGCGCTTGCCCACGGTGTAGCGGACCACGCTCTGCAAACGCCACACCTCCATGGAAGAGGGATTCGTCGCCGCCGTGCCGCTCCCGCCCTTCGCCGGCAGGTTGTTGCTGTCGGGAATCCGGGTCCGGGTCACCGTGCCGGTGATCGCCGTGCCGCCCGGCAGCTTGCCGAAGGTCACCGTGGTGGTCGCCACCGAAGGATACTGCGGCCACAGCGAACTGCCGCCCGTGACCGCCTCGAACGACTGCCGCTGCGCGGACGCCTTCTCGAACGTGAGATACGAATCGGTGATCGCCTGCTGCAAGGTCCACTGCCGCGGCACCGTCACGTTCAACGAAAGCTTCAGGAGGATCAGACCGATCGTCGTCAGCATCGCCATCGCCAGCGTCGCTTCCACCAGCACCGATCCGTTCCGTCGTCCGGGCTTGCGGCTGCGGCGGAAAAACACGACCCTGCGCGCGTGCTCCTTCACCTGATCCGGCGCTTCGCAGCATGCCTCCTCGGTCTCTGGCTCGGGGCCGCGACCCTCCATGCACAGGCCCTGCTGGACCCGCCTTTCGGCTTGCGCTGGGGCGACACTCCGGAGAAGTTGATCGACTGGGCTTCCCGACATTCCCTGGACGTTAACATTTCCCTGCCCGGAGAGCAACCCGCGCTTCGGGTCCTCCGCATTTCGCCCAAGACCGGCAATCTCCCGGGCACCGCCGCCCAGTCGGTCGAAGGCCGCTTCCACTCCGGCCGGCTCTTCGAGGTCACCGTCAACTACCGCGACCCCGCGGCCAGCGCGGATGAAATGGAGGCCCGCTTCAACAAGCTGAAGAAGGCGCTCACGGCGGAATACGGCGCGCTCACCGCGAACCGGCAGGACCGGGCCGTGAAGGACCAGTTCGCCACCCGCAGCTTGTCCTTCCACCGCGAGCCGGTGAAAGGACTGTTCCTCCTCCTCGCCTACAGCGAGATCGAGGACCAGGCCCGCCATACCCGCGAGGCGACCTTCTCGCTCCTCTACCGGAACGACAACCTCAGGCAGGACCTTGAAAAGCTCCTCGCCCCCGCCAAACCGCTCTCCGGGAGCGGCGGCGGGGACAAATGAGGTGATGGACGACCGGTTCATGGCCTCGGGCATGGGCGACAACCCGCGGGCTATCCCTGGTTAGTTGCTCTCCTGGGTCGTGACCGAACCATTGAACTGGATCGTGCGATCCAGATGGAAGGTCACGTAGGCGAGCCGGTCGACTCCGAAGGGAGTCGAGGTCAGCAATTCCATCGTCCACTGGCCGTCACCGCCTTCATCGAAGACGGCATCGTAATCCTCGAGCACCATCGTGAGGTTCTGGGGCACGGTATCCTTGATCACCCTCGACGAGCCCGGGACGACGATCCCTTCCGTCCCCAGCGCCGGAGCCCCTTTGTAAACCTGGGCATAGGTGTCGGAATCGGGATAGGCCTCGTTCACCGTGAGCGTGACGTTCGGCAGCGCGAAGCGGATCAACTGGTTGTCGGTGATCCCCGCGATCGATCCGTCTGCAACCGGCCAGATCTGGATGAAGCGGGAGGACAAAACCTGGGCGTCCACCTGATACTCCGGCCCTTGGATATCCTCCTTCGACATGATCGTGAAGCGCTCCTCGCCACGGACCTTCGATCGGTCCGCTCCAGGCACCTGGTTCACCGTGAAGGAGTAGGTGAAAGGTACGCCGGGCGTGGAATTCTGGTTGATCTCGGTCGTTCCAAGCAGCGTCGCCAGGTTCCGGTTGATCCCTATCCCCGTGCCGTTCGTACCGTAGGATTGCACGTGGTGCTGGAAGTCCACGATCTTCGCCGCCTCCGGAGCGCCCGCATCGGAGAGCAAGCCCGCGATGGTGACATTCACGGTGAAGGGCTGGTCAGCCCGGGTCCGTGGAAGCTCCGTGTACGGATCCGCGGTGGAGATGGTGACGATCGCCTGCGGAACGTAGGTTCCCACGTACTGCTCGGCGAGGAGGAACTCCTGCGGAGGATTCGTGTTCTTGATCGTCCACAGCTCGAAACGCGCGCCGTCCGGATCAATCGCCAGGGGCGATTGGGCCGAGCCACTGGGGTCGACCGACACGTCGCGGATCGTTCCCTGGGGCTGCGGCAACTGGATCTGGCGGACGAAGTTGGTGAACGCGCTACCCGATTGCGCCTCCACCGTCGCGGGAGCCGCGAGAGCGGCCATCAGGAGAAATGCTTTGGCTTTCATGGTGTGGATGCGGTGGGAGCTTCGACGACTTTCGGGGGAAGGACCGAAATCGGTCCGTTTTCCAAGGTGGCTATGACGATGCGGGTCTCCTTCGCGAAGGACTTGATCACGGCTTCCGACAGCGGCTCCTTGCCTTCGGCCTGGCGCCGGGTGACCGGAGTGGTGACGATCCATGCCCGGTTGTCGGCGAGGAAATCCACAAAGGTGGCGAACTGCACGCCCTCTTTCATCCCGATCCGGTCCGCCAGATTCTTGGGAATGTGGATCACCGCGCGCTTGGGCACCAAGGTGGCGCGGCCGTTGTAGCAGAGGATATCGGAGGAGCCGAGCAGGCTCCGAGTTTCCTTCTCCTTCTTCTTCTGCTGCTCGAGTTCCTTCTCGTTCAACGGTCGAAAGACCGGGGCCTTCGTCTTGTCCTCTTCGGCGGTCTTGCGTGCGAGTTCGACGAGCTGGTCGTGGGTCGCGGCATCGCGCATCGGCTTCCTGCCGGCGGCCTGCTGTGCGGACGCCGCGGCGGTCATTGCGACCGCGAGGGCGAGAAT
>CAMLOZ010000558.1 GCA_946481625.1 uncultured Haloferula sp.
GGAAAGCCTCGCCGCGAGCATCGAGGCCGCCTACCGCTCGGCGCAGATTTACACCCACCCGACCATCCAGGTGCTCTCTTCTTCCGACGAGACGCTCAAGGAGCTGACGGTCACCGTCGGCGGCTATGTGCGCACTCCGGGTCCGGTGAAATACGTCCGCGGCCTCACGCTCTACAACGCCGTCCAGGCGGCCGGAGGGGCGAACGAGTTCGGGGCCATGAACCGCGTCGGCCTGATCCGCGGTGGTCAGCGCAAGGAATACAACCTCAAGCAGACCAAGTTCATGAACATCCTCGTCGAGGCGGGCGACACGATCGAGGTGCCGCAGAAGAACTGGAGAGGACAATGATTTCCCCCTGATGCGCCGGGAACGGTCCGCGATCCGATTGCTTGCCGGGATGGCCTTGATGGCCGTCCCGGCGATTGCTTTCGGTCAGGAGCCGAAAATCCGGACCTGGGTCGATTCCCTCGCCAGCGAGAATTTCCTCGAACGTGTCGAGGCTCGCGAAAAGCTCCTCGAATGGGGGCGCAGGAATCAGGCCCGCGCCATGGACCTCCTTTACACCGAGTATGGTGCCGCCACGGATGCGGAGGCCCGCATCCTCCTCCGGGAGGCGCTCCGCGATCTGGTGGTGGAGGACTATTTGAGGAACCACGGCGAAGGCTACGTGGGTGTCCGGATGCTGGAACTCAATGTGGCCGTGCCCGGAGACCAGGTGCCGCGCACGGGCGTCCAGATTATCTTCGTCGAGCCCGGGAGCCCGGCCGACCGCGCCGGACTGGTCGTGGGTGATGTCATTGTCTCGCTCGACGGCCTGCGCTGGAGCGGCCCCGGTGCCACCGACGCCTTCACCAACGCGGTCCGCAAGCGCAAGCCCCGGGAGACGGTGAAGCTCGGGATTTTACGCAATGGTGAAATGAACGAAGTCTCCGTCGCGCTCGGAACCCGCCCGTTGGGTGCCCTCGAGAGGCAGGATCTGTTGTGGGCCAATGGCATGCCACCCGTCCTCCCGGATCCCGGCGAGGCCGAGGAGAAGGGACGGGAACGGATTTTCCGGACTTGGCTCGAGCGCAAGCGGGTGCCGAAAAAGGTGCCCTGAGCCGCCTTCGCCGGGTTTAAAAAATCGACAATTCCTTCCGGCATGCGACGCTAGAAAGATTGTTACGCCCCGGTTTTCTCGACCCATGAAATTCTCACGCATCCGCAGCGCCGTCATGGCGGTTGGTCTAACGGCTTCGACCCTCACCGCTTGCGCGCAGCAGGCGGACTTCGACGAAGTGGGCTGCCAGATGGCGATCATGCTGCAGAACAGCCATTTCGCGCGGCTCAAGTTCAACGACATGAGCAAGCGCTTCCTGGATGACTTCTTGCGCGACCTTGATTCCGGGAAGGTCTATTTCACCCAGGAGGACATCGACCGCTTCAACCTGCAGTACGGCGAGAGCCTCGCCGAGATGCTGATGAAGAAGGAGAGCATGGCCGCCGCCGCCGATATCTACGGCACCTTCAAGAAACGGGTGGACGCTCGCGTGGCCGAGGCCAAGCGGCTTCTCGCGGCGAACGATTTCGATTTCACCAAGGAGGAGTCCATCCAGCGCAGCCGCAAGGACGCCGCCTGGCCGAAGAACGAGGCCGAGGCCACGATCCTCTGGCGCCAGCAGATCAAGGAGGCCGTGCTTTCCGAGACCCTCCGCCGCGACATGATCGCCCAGATGGCCGCGAAGCAGGGAAAAGAAAACCCCCTCAAGAATGACAAGGATCCGAAGGAGAAGATCGCTCTCCGCTACGAGCGCTTCCTCCACAGCGTGGTGAAGGACGTCGATGACGAGGACGTGGCCGCCATGTTCCTCAGTGCCGTGGCGCGGTCCTTCGACCCCCACACCGACTACATGAGCACCCGCGAGATGGACCGCTTCCGCGACGGGATGAAAAACGAGCTCGTCGGCATCGGCGCGCTCCTCCAAGGCGAGGAAGACGGTGCCACCAAGATCATGGGCATCGTCGTCGGCGGTCCGGCGGACAAACAGGGAACCCTCAAGCTCAACGACCGCATCGTCGCCGTGGATCCGGATGGCGACGGCCCGCGCGAGATGGTGGACATCATGTTCATGAAGATCGACAAGGTGGTCGATCTGATCCGAGGCCAGGAAGACACCCCCGTCCGCCTCAAGGCCGAGCCCGCTGGCGGTGCCCCGGGCGAGACCGTGCTGATCAATATCGTCCGCGCCAAGGTCGAGTTGAAGGACGAGCAGGCCAGCGCCGAGATCGTCGATCTGAAGTCCGATAACGGCGAGTCCACCCGCCTCGGCATCATCACCCTGCCTTCCTTCTATGCCGACTTCGACGAGGGCAAGGTCCGCTGCTCGGTGGATGTCGAGCGCCTGCTCGAGCGCCTCAAGGAAGAGGGTATCGACGGTCTCATGCTCGACCTCCGCAACAATGGCGGCGGCGCGCTCGAGGAGGTCCGCCGCATGACCGGCTTCTTCACCCAGCGCGGCCCCGTGGTTCAGGTCAAGAACACCTTCGGCGAGCGCCAGGTGAAGGAATCCGACCGCAAGGAGCCGATCTACGACGGCCCGATGATCGTCCTCACCGACAAGAGCAGCGCCTCCGCCAGCGAGATCCTCGCGGGTGCCCTGCAGGACAACAACCGCGCCGTGATCGTCGGCGAGTCGTCCACCTTCGGCAAGGGCACCGTCCAGCAGCCGATGGATATCGGCCGCATGCTGCCCTTCTTCAAGGCCCGCGACAAGGCCGGCACCCTGAAGGTCACCATCCAGAAGTTCTACCGTCCTTCCGGCTCCTCCACCCAGAAGATGGGCGTGATCCCGGATGTCGTGCTGCCGAGCCTCACCGACGCGCTTGAAGTCGGGGAAGCCTTCCTCGACCACCCTCTGGAGCACGACCTGATTGGCCGCGCCCCGGACTTCAACCCGCTGAAGAAAGAGCAGCTCTTCCTGCCCCGCCTCAAGGAGCTCAGCACCGAGCGCATCGCCGCCTCGAAGGACTTCTCCTACATCATCGAGGACGTCACCAAGGCCAAGGCCCGCATCCGCGAGAACAGCGTTTCGCTCAAC
>CAMLOZ010000559.1 GCA_946481625.1 uncultured Haloferula sp.
GGCCTGACCATGTTGGTCGTGTATGCCTGCGCTTTCGGCATCTGGCTCGGCGTGAAGGCGGTCCTGGCGGCGGCCGCGACCAATCCGGCGGTGGACTCGCTGCTCCAGCGGATTCCCATGATCGGCAGCGCGCGCCGCGCGATGATGATGGCCCGCTTCACCAAGGTCTATCACACCGCCCTCTTGGCAGGTCTCTCGATGCGTGAAACGGTTGAAACCGCCGCGGAGGCGTCCCGCAGTGCCCGCATCAGGCAAGCCGCCGCGGCGATGGCCGACACCTTGCTCAAGGAAGGCGGTGCGCTCGGCCCCATCTTCGTGGCCAGCGGTGCTTTCCCCTCGGCCTTCGCGCGCTCCTATGCCACGGCGGAGGAAGCCGGCAGCCTCGACAAGGACCTCGCCCGCTGGGCGCGGGTCTTCCAGGAAGATGCGGCCCGCGGATCCAAGACCCTCGCCACCGCCCTGCCGAAGATCGCCTACTTCCTGGTCCTCCTCTACGTGGCGTGGACCATCGTGTCCTTCTACACGAACATGTATTCCGGCCTGCTGGAGTAAGGGCCACCAAGGAGGGGGTGCGTCCCGCGCCCCTTCTTCCTCAGAATCGATTCGCTGGCTGTTGGCTCAACGCCGGCGCCGAAGCACCAGTCCGAGAAGTCCCAGTCCACCGAGGAAAGCGGCGGAAGGCTCGGGCACGCTGACGACCTGAATGGCGTTCAGGGACGCGAGATCGGAAGAACCGCCGGTGCCATCGGTCGCGGCATCGGTGGCCACGTTCACGCCCGCGATCACGTTCTGCCAGATGAAGAAAATCTCGCCGGAAGCATTGGCCGTGGCGGTCAGCTTCACGTACTCGATTCCTTCCACGAGGGCACCATTGCCGCCGTTGGTGCCGTCCCAGCCGGTTTGCTCGCCGCTGCCGAGGACCGACCCGCCGAGCCCGTCGGTGATGGCGAAAAAGCTGTTCGCCCCGGAGGTCGTGGATCCCGGGGTGCCGTAGATCGTGCTCTGGCCGTAGAAAAAGATCTCGTAAACCCCGCCCGCGGTCAGCCCGTTGATGGTGCCGTTCACGGTGCCCAGATTGCCCGCGGAATCCGTGCCCGGCGCATCCAGTTGCAGGAAGTCCGCCATCAGGTCCTCGTACCCCAAGGCGCTTCCCAACTCCTGCTGGCCGACACTCCGCTGGTGGCCGATGTTGGTTTCCCCGGCCAGGCTCGTGGTCGAGGTCAGAAGGATGTCCACCGTGGTCGCCACGCCGGAAGAGTCCCGGATCGGACCGCCGCCCGAAGCACCGCTGTTGAGGGCGGAAGCGCTCGAAACGTTGCCGCTGCTGGTGCGGCGCACGCTGTTCCAATGCGTATTTCCGCCGGAATCCGGGGCTGCACCCAAACCGACATAGGTGTCGGGGACGACATTGGAGTTGTCGTCGTTATCGAGACGCAAATTGAAATCGAAGTTCACCACGGTAGCCAAGGAGGCACCGGGGAGAGCAGCGAGAGTGAGAAGCAGAAGGGTGGCTGGCTTCATGGGGAGAGGGTGGGGGGCGAGAAACAGCAGACGGCGTCTAACCGTTTCCACAATTTTTTACAAGTGACAAAATTCCCCCGGGCCAGCCCCAACCCCTTGAGAATGCGCAATCGGGAAGAATTGCCAAGCGGAGGTATGGACCGGAGAGAGGGCGACAGCATGCCCTCTATAGAGAAAATCCGCCCCTCTGACCACCCACGCGATCGCGTAGGGTATCCATGGTCCTTCCCCCCTGACTCCTCTCAGCGGCGTCGGCGGGCAAGCAGCCCGCAGAGCCCCAGCGCCCCGAGCAACATCCCGGACGGTTCCGGCACGCTCACCACCTGAATCCCGTTGAGAGCCGCCAGATCCGAGGACCCGCCGGTGCTATCGGTCGCCAGGTCCGTAGCCACGTTGACTCCGGCCATTACGTTCTGCCAGATGAAGAAGATTTCCCCCGAGGCGTTCGCCGTGGCGGTGAATTTCACATACTCGACGCCCGGGGTCAGGCTGCCATTGCCACCGCTGGTGCCGTCCCACGAGGTCTGCTGGCCGCTGCCGATGATCGAACCGCCCAAACTGCCGGTGATGGCGAAGAAGCTGTTCGCGCCGGAAGTCGAGCTACCCGGGCTGCCATAGACCGCCCCTTGGCCGTAGAAATAAAGCTCGTAAACGCCGTTTGCCATCAGCCCGTTGATGGTGCCGTTGACGGTTCCCAGATTGCCTTCGGAATCCGTCCCCGGTGCATCCAGTTGCAGGAAGTCTCCCATCAGGTCCTCGTAGGCCAGGGATGCCCCCAGCTCCTGCTGGCCGACCGTCCGCTGGTGGCCGATGGTGGTGGTTCCCGCCACCCCCGTGGTCCCGGAGAGCAAGACATCCACGGAAGTCGCAACCCCGGTTGAATCGCGGATCGGGCCGCCGTTCGCGACGCTGTTGTTCAACGCGGAAGCGCTGGAGACGGTGCTGCTGCTCGTGCGGCGCACGCTGTTCCAGAACGTGTTCCCGACCGAATCCGGCGCGGCTCCCGAACCTTGGTAGGTATCGCCCGCAGCTCCGATCCCGATGTTCGTGTTGTCGCCGGTATTGAGATTGAAGTCGAAGTTGACGACGATCCCCATGGCGTTCCCTGCCAAGGCAAAGATGAAGGGGAGGAGGAACTTCATAAAAAATCCGCGGGGGGCGATCTGAATTTGCCGTAAGGGCTAGCGGCGGTCACCCGGGCTGACAAGAAACAAATAGATAAATTTATAGCATCTTCTTATTAATATAATCAAACATTAAGCCAACCGTGAGGAACGGTGGAGAGTCACTTCCCGGGTCCGCCTCTCACGGACCGGTCAGGCGGTAGTAGGCCCGCCCTCCCGGCGGCGGCGAGAGGTCGGTGTATTCCACCACTCCGTCCACCCCGGCGGTCATGGTGAAGACCGTGGTCCACTGCGTAAGGTTGGTCGAACGCTGGAAGGAATACTGAACCCCCGGGATGCCGTGGAAGCGGATCCGCGCCTGGTTCCCCGCCAGTCTCTCAAGGGTGGGCGCGCCCAGGCCGGTGATCCCGTCCTCCGGCTCCACCGTGAAAAC
>CAMLOZ010000560.1 GCA_946481625.1 uncultured Haloferula sp.
CATGATCGTGGGGTAGCGGAGCTCGGCGTGGATCCACTCGCGCTGGCGCTGGAGCAGGGCGCCGTAGGGCGGGCGCATCGTGCGCGGCTGCACGCCGGCGGCGCGGGCCACCGCATCGCGGCACTTGGTGAGTTCGTCCCGCACCGCGGAATCGCCCAGCTTGCTGAGGATCGGGTGGGTGTAGGTGTGGTTGCCGATCTCGTGGCCTTCCGAGACGGTGCGGCGCAGAACGTTCGGATAGAGGTCCACGTTGCGGCCGATCACGTAGAAGGTCGCCTTGATGTTCCGCTCGCGCAGCATGTCGAGCAGGCGCGGGGTGTTGGCGGGGTGCGGGCCGTCGTCGAAGGTCATCGCCACATAGGGCTGGCTGACGGCGACGCGGGAAAACGTGATCCCGGAGGTCGGCCCGCCGGAGGGCAGGTTGATGTTCGGGTTCCGCGGCACCGGGCCCTGCACCTTCGGGGTCCGGTAGCCGTTGTTCGGGCCGGTCTTGGTCGGGGTGGCAGCGCCCGGATCGGCCTTCGCCTGCTCGGCCTCCTTGCCGGAGATCATCGAGCAACTGCTGCCCATCACCGCGGACAGGGCGATGAACCCGCGCCGGGAGAGATTCGGCATCAGGGACTCGTTCAGGTCGGGGGAGGCGGAGGAGAGGAGCTTGTATCCCAGCGTTTCGAGCGGATTTTTCATGGATAGCGGCGACGTGGCGGGTCGGGCAGGGCAGGGGAAGTCAGCGCCAGATTACCGCCCCCCATGCGCTTGTCACGCCTACATTTCCAACAGCTTGATGGGTTGAGTTGGTGAAGGATTTGGCTCTTTGCCCGGTCCGTGCCACGGCCATTTCAATGGTCCGGGAGCGAGCGCCGGCCTCCCGATTCCACCCAGATCACCGCCTCCCGCATCACCGCCGCGGTTTTCCGGGTCCGCGGGAAGGCAGCGGGAGAGCCGGGCGACCGGGCAGACCCCGTTTGGACCGCGGTCTGCCCGGTGCCATGGCGGGGGGAATCCTACAGGGTGCCAGCGGCGCGCTGCACCACGGTGTCGATCGCGATGATCCGCCGGTCGTGTGGATTGAAGCCCGGCCGCGTATGCCGGAAGGTCTCGCGGAGGACGCTCGCGTCCCTCATCTCCGCAAACCGGAAGTGCTGCCATCCTTCCTCCGGCGAGAGCTGCCAGCCGCAGAGGACCAGGGCCCGGGTCTTGATCGCGTTGCCGAGCAGGTGGGGCTCCGCGATCACGTCCATCTTGCGATACTTGAACTGGATGAGACGCCGTTCGCGGATGGCGTGGCGAACCTCGTCGAGGGAGGCGTAGGACAGAGCGGACATCGGAGGAATCAGGGAGAGGTTTCAACGCCGAGACATTCGTGGAGGAGGTCCGCCTGCTGCTTGGTTTTCTCCGCCAGGGTGCCGTAGTAATGGGAGGACTTCTTGAACTCCTTGCGCTGGATCGGTGTCAGCCCCGGCAGCTTCTCGCCGATCAGGTAGGCGTGCGCCGAGCATTCCTGTTGCAGGCCGGCGACAGAGTACATCATCGTCGCGATCACTTCGACAAGGGTGCGTTGATCCGTTGTCATGGCTCTTCCCATTAGCCCCCGTTTACGGTCCTTCGCAAGAGTGTTTAGCGCCCAAGTCGGCGCGATGGGCTCTAAGCAAAAAGCTCAGCCTTTGCCGAGATTATCAAGCGATGCTTACCGGTGGCCCGCTATCCTCCAAGGGGCAAGATGCGCACCTTGCAAATGCATCGCGCAAAGCGCATCCGAACCCGGAATTTTTTGCAGGGTGGCGGCGTGGCGGAATCCTTGGAATTCATGCGGCCCCGGGCTCGAGATGCTTGCCCGGCACTGCCTTTGCTGAAAGCCGGATTACCATGAAACCCATATCATGCTTGCTCGCCCCCCTCGCCGCGCTCTCGACCTTCGGCAGCGCCATCGCCGGGATCGATACCTCCGTGTTCACCACTGCGGACATCGACGTCTCGGGTAGTCTCAGCACCTCGGAGTTCAATACCACGCTCGACCTCGGCCTGAGCGCCCGGGCGCAAGCCCGCGCTTTCCGCTCGGCGGATGCGAACCGCAACGGCAGCATCCAGTTGAACGAGTTCCTGCTCTTCGAAGGAACCCTGGACCCGAACAACCGGCTGGAGCGCCGGTTCTACCTCGCGGATGTCGGGGTGAACGGGGAGCTGTCCTTCGAGGAGTTCACCACGACTTTCCGCGCGCGTTTCTCGCTGGTGAACATCCGCCGTCTCTTTCTGCGCGGGGATGTGAATGTGAATGGATCGCTCAGCTTGGAGGAGTATCTCAATCTCCGCCGCGGGCTGACGCCGCCGGGCGAGCAGTATACGATCTTCGAGCTGGCGGACTTCGATGGCAATGGCGAGGTGACGCTCGCGGAGTTCGGCCACTGGTTCCCGCAGACGGCTTCGGATGTGGCGATCGGGGTCCGCTTCGGGCGTCTCGACGTGAATCTGAACGGAACCCTCACGACGAGCGAGTGGAACCCGGGTGTGCCTGACAATTGAGCCTGACGTTCCCGTCCATGGCGGAAGCGATAGGGAGAGGGGGCGCTCGTGTCCCGGCGGGGGCGCTCCCTCAAGCGGCGCATCCAGCGCCGCCACCCGACTCGTCCATGCCGGGGTGCGGGAGGCATGCCGCCGCCAGCGCGAGGCATGAGGAAAAGGCGTCCCCATCCGCCACGACAAACTTGGCCACACCCTCTTGAAACCCGCCGCTTCCTCCCTAGCTTCCCGGATGACCATTCCTCCTGAACTCCTCGATCATCTCCACGCCAGCGATCTCACCTTGATCGCGGAAGAAGCGGAAGGGCACTTCGGCTATGCCGAGCTGGAAGACGCGGTCCGCTCGGGCGAAGCCTCCATGGATCTATTGGACTGGTTGCAGGCCCGCCGTGAACGCCTCCTCAGAGCGGAGGCGGTCGCCATCGGTCCCGTGCCCGGTCTCCACCACGCCAAGGCCCATCATCATCCCGCGGGCACGCGCATGGATCGTCCGCCGATGGGGGATGAGAAGAACTACGAGCAAGGGCCGCCGGGCTAGCGCCGGGTTCGTGAGCG
>CAMLOZ010000561.1 GCA_946481625.1 uncultured Haloferula sp.
CGGTCAATTCCACATCGAATCCGCACCGGGCAAGGGTACCCGCGCGGTGTTCAGTTGCCAGTTGCCCCGGATTCCGGCATTGCCCCGTCCATGACTTCCGCCAAACGCTCCATCGCCATCGTCGAGGACGACTCCGTCCTGCGCGAATCGTTCCGCGAGGCGCTCAATGCGTCCGACACCTGGAAAGTCACCGGCTGCTACGGCCGGGCCGAGTCGGCGCTGCCCGCGATCCAGAAGGAACCGCCGGATGCCTGCGTGGTGGATATCCAGCTTCCCGGGCTCTCGGGCATCCAGCTTCTCCGCAAGCTGAAGCCGCTCTGCCCGCAAACCCAGTTCCTGATGGTGACGGTGTTCGAGGATGCCGACCGGGTCTTCGAGGCCCTCGCCGCCGGGGCCTCCGGCTACGTGTTGAAGAAAGACATCGATTCGAAGCTGCTGGACTCGCTCGATGACGTGGTCGCGGGCGGATCGCCGATGTCGAGCGGGATCGCGCGCAAGGTGGTGCAGCATTTCCAGATCCCGGTGTCGGAGCCTGACGAGGAATATCATCTCACGCAGCGCGAGAAGGAGACGCTGGACCTGCTGGCGAAGGGGTATCTCTACAAGGAGATCGCGCATGAGCTCGGCGTCCGCATGGAGACGGTGAGCTTCCACCTGGGGAACATCTACCGGAAGCTCCACGTGCGGACCCGCACCGAGGCGGTGCTGAAGTACATGAACCGGCAGCCGGAAGGATAGCCTGGTCCCGCCTCGAACCGGCCGCCGCGAAATCAGACGAGGCCCCGCCCTGCCTATGGCGGGACGGGGCCTCATGGTTCGGGGGAGGGAGAATGGAAAGGTAGCGCCCGGACTACTCCGATTTCTTGTAGGTTCCCTTCAGGAAGGGCTCGCCGACGACATCCTTGTACTCCTTGAGGATCTTGAATTGCCCGTCGGCGCGGGTTTCGCCGATGTAAACGTTCTTGGTCAGGTGGCGGTTCTTCTGGGTGGTCACCTTGCCCCCGGGGCCGTCGAAGGAGATGCCGGCTTCGAGCGCCGCATTCACCTTGTCCACGTCGAAGGAGCCGGCCTTTTCAACCGCGGCCTTCCACAGATAGACGCCGTCGTAGCTGAGCACCATCGGCGAGCAGGTGACGCGGCCTTCCTTCACGATTCCGGGCGTGTCGGTCTTCTTCAGCCAGGCTTGGAAGCTATCCACGAACTTCTTGTTCGCCGGCGTGCGCAGCGACTGGAAATAGGTCCAGCAGCCGAGCTGGCCGACGAGTTGCTTGGCCGGCAAGCCGCGGAACTCGTCTTCCGAGATCGAGAAGCTGACGACCGGGCAGGTCTCGGCGGTGAGGCCGGAGGCGGCGTATTCCTTGAAGAACGGAACGTTGGTGTCGCCGTTGAGGGTGTTGATCACGCAGGCGCTGCCGCCGGCCGCGAACTGTTTGATTTCGGAGACGATCTGCTGGTAGTCGGTGTGGCCGAAGGGCGTGTACTTGCCGGCCGAGACGATCTTGTCGCCTTCCTTGCGGAAGCCGCCGCCGATGTTTTCCAGCGGCACGCCCTTGCTCAGGAGATACTCGAGCAGGATCAGGTTGGTGGTCTGGGGATAGACGTAGTCGGAGCCGATCAGGTAGAACTTCTTTTTTCCCTCCGCGAGCATGTAGTCCACCGCCGGGGTGGCCTGTTGGTTCACGGCTTCGGCGGTATAGAAGATGTTCGGGGACATTTCCTCGCCCTCGTATTGGACCGGATAGAACAGCAGCCCCTTCTTCTCCTCGAAGACCGGCAGCACCGATTTGCGGCTGACCGAGGTCCAGCAGCCGAAGGTGACGGCGACCTTGTCCTGATCGAGGAGCTGTTTGGCCTTCTCGGCGAAGAGCGGCCAGTTCGAGGCGCCGTCCACCACGACAGGTTCGATCTTTTTGCCGAGCACGCCGCCGGAGGCGTTGATCTCGTCGAAGGCGAAGAGCAAAACGTCGCGCAGGGAAGTCTCGCTGATCGCCATGGTGCCACTGAGGGAGTGGAGGACGCCGACCTTGACGGTTTCTTCGGCGGTGGATGGGGACGCCGCGAAAGCGACGGAAAGCGCTGCACAGGCGAGCAGACGTTGGAAAGCGGAACGGTTCATAAAATTGGAGACAATGATTCTGGGTTGTTGGAAAGGCCGGGACGGCGAAAAGGCCCGTTCCGGGAGGAACCTGGAACGGACCTTCCCGCAGCAACCGATGGATACCAAGGAAAGGGGGCGGGTTTAGAAGGCGCAGCCGACGCCGATGTTGGCGGTCAGGAAGTCGTTGTCCGGACGACCGGCGCGGGTGTTGCCCACCACGTCGCTATCGGTCAGGTAGTAGGTGAAGCCGCCGTGGAGGTTCCACTCGCCGGCCTTGTCCCCCAGGAAGGTGAGCGGCAGGGTGGCATTGACGCCCAGCGAGCCGTAGCCGACGCCGGAATCGATGCTGCCGGGGTGGAAGTCGTCATCCAGGAAGAAAGCGACATTCAGCGGGAAGGAGATGCTCACCGGACCGGCATCGACCGAATGGGAGACCCCGGCCACCAGGACGGTGCCGTTGCTGCCGCCGGATGCACCCGGATCGACGCGGTTATGGATCACGAGCGAGGGGCTGAGGAAGCAGTCGTAGGCGAACTTCAGGTCCACGATCTGCTCGTTGCCGCTGGCATAGATCCAATTCTGATAGAGCGCGGTGATGCTGAGATCGCCCACCTTGTAGCCGAGGCCGGCCCAGACGTCGATCTCCTGCAGCTTGCCGCCGATCGCGGAGGGAACCTTGCCGTTCACATCCCACCAGGTTCCGAGGATGAGCGAGAAATTCGCGGGCAGGCCCCAGACCAACTCGAGGGCGGGGTTGAAAGTGGGCCCTTCGAGGTCGTTGCCGTCGCCCCACACGTCCAAACCGTAGGAGACGAAGTGAGAGTTGTAGTCCAAGCTGAGCGTTCCGGAGAAGAAGTCTTCCTCTGGCGCCGGAGCGGGCGTGGGCGTCGTCATCGGCACCGGGTCTCCCGCGTGGGCGGCCGGGGTTGCGAGAACGCTTGCCAGGATGGCGCTCTTGAGGATGGCATTCAC
>CAMLOZ010000562.1 GCA_946481625.1 uncultured Haloferula sp.
AACGCGAAACGGATCACATCGAGACCCGCCGAGATGCTCCCGCTGGTCTCGCTGATCTGGGAGACATCCGTCGCCCCGCCCGGCAGGCTCTGCCCGTCGAGAAGGTCGCACGGCGAGACCTTGTCATGGAGCACCAGATCCATCCGTCGGGGTGTGTTTGCCCCGGCATAGGGGAAGGTGGGAAATGTGGCGCTATCGCTGGAGGACAAGACCAGAGTGAAGGTGTCCGGAGAGCCACCGCCGTCCCACGATAGACTGTGCATCGCATAGTCTCCGCCGCGTGCCGAAAAGGGAAGGGCGGCCTCCCAGGTCTGGGCCCCGATTTTCACCGACATCTTCAGATCCACCGCATCCGAGAACTCGGCCTTGAAGTGATAAACCCCCGGCGCCATCTGCAAGGCGGACAACCCGTTGACATGGGCTTCCGAGTCGTAGGAAAAGGCAACCTCCACCGGGTCGCCCACCGCAACCCCCGGATACGCCGTCGTACTATTGAGAAAATTCACGGTTCCGGTCGCCGTCCATTTGATCGGGTGGGCAAGAAGCGACGGCGGCAGAACCAAGGCAGCAACCAGAATGGGGGAAATCTTCACGGGCGGGAGGTTTGGGACGACCGAGGACCTTGTCCATGCTTTCAGCATGAAAAATTCGTGATCCCGGTATCATGGATATATCCGCACACATGTGGACTTCGGTTTCAAAGAAGCCTGTTCCGAGAAGTCCGCCGGGCAGCACTTGCAAGCCTTCCCCCTCGCAGGGCAGCCGCTTTGGAAGCGCGTCCACCCACCGCAACGCCGTGGGGATGCCAGCGCTCGTCCCCCGCGAATCCACCCTCGCGCTTCCCTCTGCGCCGCTGCATAATCCTCCCATGTCTCCCTTGGCCCGACTCGGCGAAGCGATGATCGATCAAGCGATCGCTTCGGGAGAACTGCAGCCGCCGCCTCCCGGCACCGTACTGGATCTCGAGGCCTACTTCCAAACCCCCGAATCCTGGAGGGCCGCCCACTCCATGCTGAAGGGCCACGGCTTCCTTCCACCGGAGGTCGAGCAACTCAGGTGCGCCGCCGCCTTGGAAGAGGACCTCGCGAACTGCGCCGATCCCGCCGCCCGCATCCGGCTCCGCAGGGAAATCGAAGCACTCCGTACCGCCTTCCGCCTCGCGGTCGAGCGCCTGCGGGGCACCTAACGGAATTGATTCTGCCCCGGACGATACTCGTACGTCCCCTCGGCAAGCTTGCGGACCAACTCCCCCTCGTCGAGCCCGTGCGTCTTCACGAGATCCTCCAGCGAATCGCAGTGATTCCGCAATTCGGTATTCACCAGCCCCACCAGCAAATGGGGATCCATGTTCCGGAAACTCGACAGATCCACGCCCGCGACGCTGCCAGCACCGCCCGGCCCGATGCAAGCCCGAGCCGATATTCCTCCCCTGGGACCGCAAGACTCCCGGCTCGCCTCGAAGGCCGGTAGCGGCCCCGTATCATCCTCATTCCGCTCATTCCACGCCCCCTGATTCCAATATGCTGCAAAAACTGCATTTAGCGCTTGCCCACCTCGGACTTTAATGCTGTTTTTCCAGCATGAAGACCGCGCGCAGACATCGCCTCCGCCTCGTCATCGTGGTAGCCGCCGCGCTCACCCCCTGCTGCAACTGGATCGGCTGGAACCGTCCGGCCGAAGTGACCATCGCCGAGCCGCCTCTTCCTCCCCGCCCGAACCCGCAGCCTCACCCCGAGCCTCCCGCTCCCGTCCCTCCCCCGCCTTCGCCCAAGCCACCCGTTCCCGGGCCGCACTCCGACGCCTACCCCGTCGCCAAGGCCGTTCCCGGCAAAGAGGGCTTCGTCTTCAGCCCCTTCACCAACCACCTCATCGACGTCAAAGGCTTCAAGAGCGGCACCCTCGTCTCCGATCCCCGCTTCCAGCTTTCCGAGCGGAAATTCTTCCGCGTCCCCTGACAGCAGGCACCCCTCTTCCCCCCCTTCGGAGTTCAAAGTTCATCCCTTCCCCCCGCGCAGCGGCACTTCGATTGAGGATTGACCCCATCGGTCCGTTCCAGATTGCGTCCTCCGGACCGCTCATGGGCGGCGCCAACGCACCTACCTGAATTGGAAGATTGACGATCGGGGATTTCCCTTACTCTCCCTGCTTCCGCCCATCTTCCTCCTTCGGATGAAACCCGTAATCCGTGACCAGATCCTGATGGGTATGGTTCACGAAAACCGAGCTTCCGAAAGGATGGTGGTCACCCAGCACTTTCTTGATCCCGCGCCGCCACAACTCGATCATCCCCGCCGCAGCCTGTGCCGCCAGGATCACCGAGGACGGATTCGACTGGTGCAAAAAGTGCGCCTCATGTTCCACCGAGGCCTCCTCATTCTCGATATGGCGCAGCAACGTCTCGATCTTCGCCAGCCGCACGGAATCCGGCTCGCCGCGCTCCTGCGACTCTTCGAAATTCCGCCGCAGCGCCTTCTCTTCGATCTTCAACGCCTCCAGGCGCTTCTGAAGATCGTAGCCCGCCGGCAGACCGATCTCCGCAATTTCCTTCTCCAGCATTTCAAGCTTCGCCTCCACCTCCGCGATCTTGCCCGCGAGAAGCTCTGCCGTCTCCAGTTCGGAATTCATAGGTTGCTCAATGGGAATTTCCACCCCGTACCATACCCCAACCTCGGCCCCACACCACGATTTTCTCTCCCCGCGGCGCAGCCGCCCTTGGAGTGAGGCAGCCCGCTGCCGCCTTCCGCAGGCAGTCCTGCTGCCGTGAAGCACCGGAAGCATGGCCGGATACTGCTGCCACGACAAAAGAAAGCGCGGGAGCTTCAATCAAATCCGGGATTCCTCGGGCTTAACCTGACGCGCATGCCCAAGGGGGGCGGACGGACGAGGCTTTTCCCCTGAAGGAGTTCGCATGGGCTAGCCGGATTATTCTCCGAGACTTGACTCGCTGCGGTCGGCCGATCTATTTTGTAACTTGCCCCAAAGGGAGATAATTAACCACGTTTAACTTCCGCCACTTTTCATCAGACACTCGAAAATTGTCTGATTTTGATATGTGTTCCTAGGACACAT
>CAMLOZ010000563.1 GCA_946481625.1 uncultured Haloferula sp.
CACCGGCTTCACGGGACTGCATTCGATGCCCGCCGGCTGGAGCAGGCGCTGCGCCTGTAGCCAGAGATAGCCGGCGAGGTCATCGACGGTGTCGTAGTCCGGATTGATCGCCCACACGATTTCATCGAGCGCGGATACGAGGGAGCGGGAAACATCCCCGAGCGTCCCGAGGTAGCCCGATTTCGCGGAAGCGGGGATGGCCGGATTCCCCACGAGCGACCCGAGCAGTCCGATCTCGGTAAGACCGGCGCCGAGTTCATCGTGCAGGTCGCGGGCCACGCGCGCGCGCTCCTGTTCGAGAGCATGCTCGGACTCCGCACGTTCCTTCTTCGCGATCTCCACGGCAAGTTGGGAGGTCCTGCGCCGCACCAAGCGCTGGAGGATCGCCGCCCAACCGATCACGAGCGCCAGGCCCCCGAAAAGGAATGCGACCAGCAGCAGCAACCGGCGAGTGCTCCACCAGGGCGGGCGGGAAACGAGCTGAAGCGCTTGGTCGCCCGTCATTCGAATCTCGAAGTTCCCCGGGCCGGCCGCAGGCGGATCCGAGGCGACCGCGAAATACACCCCGTCCACCTTCACCCGCGAATCGCGGAGGAAAGGCCCCTCGGCGGACGAACCGGCGGGACCGAGCGCGACGAAGCGGAGCGATTCCGACTCCAGTTCCACCCGGCGTTCGCCACCTTGGATCGTGTCGCCGACGACCCGACCCTCCATCCGGATCAAGGTGCCATCGAGCGAAAGATCGGGCAGTGCCGATGGATCCGGCACAACCGGATCCTGCAGCGTGCCATGGGCCAGGACCCGGATCGCCGGGTGAGCGATCACGGGCGAGATCGGGCCGGTACGGGCGAAGCCGACGACTTCCACCTCGTCACCCGGCACGGTGCCGTGTGCGGAACTACTCGCCAGGCGCAGGCTGTGGGTGCCATCGGAAACCAGCAGCGTATCGGCATTCCGCGCCATCATCCGGCCCCGCAGGCGGACGCGGTTCAAGGCCGTGGACTTCGAGGTGAAGCTCCAGAGATCCGGAATGGTAACCAGCGGCACCTCCGCCGGATCGCGGGGTGCCAGTTCGACCACGGAAAGGCTGGCATTCCCCAACGCGAAAACCCCCGGCCGGCGTCGCCCGAGTTGCGGGTCCCAACTGGTGGCGAACACACCGCGAAGCTTGACGCGCGCGCCCTCCAGATCCCCGGCCGTGGCGCGGCGCAACTCCGCGGGCAGCGGGTAGAACTCGCTCGACTGCATCACCGCGGTACCGTCATGCGTGAGCAGTTCGGCGCGGCCCGTACCAAGAGCGGTCACGATGCCCTCGATCTCTACCTGTTGGGCATCGAGGCTTCCGTTCAGGATCTCCTCCCACCCCGGCCGGCGGGGAAAGGGCAAGGCGCCCGGCCGCAGGAAACGGCACTGCTCCGCAATGATCATCGGAGCGAAATCGCCGGGCGTCGTGCGCCCTTCCACGCTCCACCATTCTCCCGGCGCAGGCAGTGGATCCGGCGGGGAAGATTCCGTGAGGACGAAGATGCCGCCGCTCTCATCCTGCAAGACCATCGAACGGTAGTTCGCCATCGTGACCACGCCTTGGATGAAGGCCGGTCGTGACTGCGCCGCATCCTCCGGTCGCAACTCCCGGATTTGCGCGGCCAAGGTGAGCTGCCGGGCCGGTGTCGCGTCAGGCGATACGAAATGCAGTTGGGCCGCCGCGAGCACGCAGATCCCGCCCTCATAGGCCACACCCGATCCCGTGATGCGCCGGCCGGCCAATTCCCGGGCGTCGAGGCCGGCAGGATTCAGCACCACCACTTCGGACCGCTTCTGGTCGCTTGCCACTTCGAGACGAAGATGGGCGTCTTCCATCGCCGCATAAGTGATGGTGCCTTCGATCACCTGCCATGCGCGACCCGGAGCCGGATGCCTCTCGGGAAGTATCCTCCAACCGGGCAACGCGCCGCCGACTTTCAGCCGGGCGCCATCGTCACAGGCAAGACGGAAGGTATGAATGCCATCCGCCGGCACCTCAAGTTGCCCCGAAAATCGCAGGGCCACATCCTCCAGATTTCCCGCGGCGGTGGCATCGATTTGGGAAACCACACCCCTGTCATCCCCGGAGCCGCCCGCCGGAATCTCATCGAGGGAACTGATCTCCTCGATGCGGAACCTCTCGTAACGCGCACCGGGAGCCTTCCCGTCGTCGTGGAAAAACCACGAGCCCGGGATGGAGTCGTAGCTGAAACCCGGGCCATCGAGGCCGAGCTGCAGGACGGAGGTGAGACGGCCGTTGAACCACTCGAGTTGGAAGGGATGCTTTCCTTTCCGCAAAAACAACGAGCCCCTCCGCTCGATCGGCGGGTGACGGCCATCGATCTCGATCAGATAGCCGCCGCCGCAATCGATGTTGAACCCGCGGCGCACGAAGCGGTTCTGCGGAAAATCGAGCTCGATCGCCCGGCCGGGGACGATTTGTTCCCAAGCATCCGGCGGAAGCTGGAGCTGGAGGATGGCCGCGCCGGAGTCATCCGCCAGGGCCAGGCGGCTACCGGACGGATCGGTCGCGAGAACTTCTCCGGTGACAAGAACGGACTCGCGCGTGGTGCCGTCGTCCACCGAGCGTTCCCATAGCTCCTGCACCGAAAGCGGTCCGCCTCGCACGCTTGCAATCAAGGCAAGGGCAGGGAGAATCCACACGGGCGGTCGCCTCCGGGACCGCCGTTGCCGGGTCTGACTTGAACGGACTGCCTCCACGCCTTCCTCGTTTTTCCTACGCCCCGCCCGCGTTCCCAACCTCCGGATGCGACATGCGGCATTTCTCTACGAACGGGGAGATTTCAACGTCGCAATCGCACCGGCGCGAGGCGACGGACGGCCAGGGATAGCAACCGGGCGCGTTCCAGCCCTTCAAAACCGGAACACCAGCCCCAGGTTGGGACCGCTCATCTCGGTATCGTAGGTGAAGGTGCTCTGCTGGTAATCGACGCCGATCATCCGGTAGGCCAGCGCCAGCGAGGTGTGCTGGCTGAGGCGGCAGGAGATTCCGGCGATAAGCTGCCAGTATTCGTCG
>CAMLOZ010000564.1 GCA_946481625.1 uncultured Haloferula sp.
GTAATGGGCGCACATGATTTCGAAGAATCGCTCCCTGATCCTCGCATTGGCGGCATTGACGATGCCGGTCGCCGCGGACGTCCGGCTGCCCAAGATATTCACGGACGGGGCGGTGCTCCAAAGGGACCGCGGGGTGCCGGTGTGGGGCACGGCGACGCCGGGGAAGAAGGTGACGGTGAAATTCGCCGGGCAGGAGAAGTCGGTCCAAGCGGGTGGCGACGGAGAGTGGCGCGTCGATCTCGACGCCCTGCCCGCGAGCGCCGAACCGAGGGTGATCGAGGTTTCGGAGGAAGGTGCCAACGCGCTTCAGGTGAAGGACGTGCTGGTCGGTGAAGTCTGGCTCGCGAGCGGCCAATCGAACATGGAATGGAACGTCAGCGGGGCGCGGAAGGAAGACCAGGACATCGCGAACAGCGGACCGGTTCCCCTGCTCCGCCTGCTCACCGTGCCGAAAAAGGTTTCGCCTCACCGGCAGGATGACTTCGAGGGCGCGTGGCAATCCGCGACTCCGGAGACCAGCCGCGGATTTTCCGCGGTGGCCTACTTCTTCGGCCGGTGCCTGACGGAGGAACTCGGCGTGCCGGTGGGGCTGATCCACAGTTCGTGGGGAGGCTCGCGGATCGAGCCCTGGCTCGCGGACGAGGGCCTGGCGGATATCGAGGATTTGAAGGAGATGCGAGAATTCCGCGAGGCCCGCACGCCGGGTAGCAGCAAATACGACGAGGCGATGAAGCGCCATATCGCCGCGACGCGCGGTTGGGTGGAATCGGCGGACAAGGCGCTTCACGACAAGAAGCCGATCCCGGGGCAGCCGCCCGCGCCGCCGGTGCTGCCGGTCGGCTCGAACCAGGCGCTCGGCACCTATCAGGCGATGATTCATCCGCTGGTGCCCTACGGCCTGCGCGGCTTCCTATGGTATCAGGGCGAATCGAACGTCGGCGAGGATCTGCTCTACACTTTGAAGATGGAGGCCTTGATCAAAGGCTGGAGGAAGCAATTCGGCGTGCCGGAAGCTCCGTTCCTTTTCGTCCAGCTCGCCCCCTTCAACTACGGTGAGAACCGCGAGGGCGCGCTGCAAGGCCTGTGGATCGCGCAGCAGGAAGCGCTCAAGATCCCCCACACGGGGATGGCGGTGACCATGGACATCGGCGACCCGCGCGACATCCACCCGCGGAACAAGTCGGAGGTCGGGCGTCGCCTTGCACTGTGGGCGCTGGCCGATACCTACGGCAAGCAGGGCATCGTGAAGTCCGGCCCGATGTTCGAGAGCTTCGAGGTGGCCGGAGATGCGATCCGGGTGCGGATGAAGAGCGCGCCGACCGGGCTGGCGACGCGGGACCAGCAGGCGCCCACCCATTTCGAAGTGGCGGGACAGGACTGGATTTTCCGGCCCGCGACCGCGGAGATCTCCGGCAACGAACCCGTCATCACGCTCAAGAGCGCGGAAGTGCCGCATCCGACGATGGCGCGCTTCGCGTGGTCGCAATCGGCGCAGCCGAACCTGATCAACAAGGAAGGGCTGCCGGCGGCGGCCTTCCACACGCATTGGCCGGACGAACCCGGCATGGGCCGGAACGTGGCGCGGCACCGGTCCTTCACCTCGAGCGATCCGAATGCATCCGGCTGGAACGCGGGTCTCACGGACGGGAACTGGTGGGGCGGTGCGGGGACCTGCTTCGCGACGGGCGCGGCACCCGGTTTCCCGAAGCACGTGACGATCGATCTCGGCCGCGTCCGCGAGGTGCAGGCGGTGCGCTTCGGCGTTCCCGGCTTCGGCTCGACCAAGACGGTGGTGATTTCGCTGAGCGAGAACGGCAAGGACTTCCAGGATGCGGGCAAGCACGAGTTCGCCGGCAAGACGGAGGCCCGGGCCGAGCTACGCTTCGACAAGCGTGCGGCGCGGTTTGTCCGAGCCACCTTCCCGGATCACCACGAGCGCCAGGATCACTACAGCGAGAACCACTCGTTCCTGAGCGAACTGGAGGTGTACGGGCCGGTGAAGTGATTCGGCGGTCCCGGAGAATAACGCCGAGGAAGGCCGCGGCGGTGATCTAACAGGCGCGGCGCGGCTCAGCGCGTTCGATCGAGAAGGAAGCCGATGGCTTGATCGCCGGTTTCTCGGGGAAGATCCCACATCACGCCGCCATGACCGACGCCGGGCAGAAGGATGCGCTGCCCCTGATCGGGAGCGCAGGCATCGAGAAGATGCTGCGACTGCCACGGAGGAATGGTGCTGTCGCGGTCGCCGTGGATGAAGAGCATCTTGCAGGAAGTGCGCTTCACGGCATCGACGGGGCGGATCGATTTCGGGTCGAAGCCGGCGGTGCTGCGGACCTTGGCATTCACGACGGGCACGAGGGGCTTGAGGGTGCCACTGTAGTGATTGCGAGCTTGGTGGTATATGACGCCGCCGAGATCGGACATGGGGGCGAGCAAGACGGCCGCCTTGGCCCGCGGCACCTCCGGAAGGGTCTGGAGCGCGACGGCAGTGCCCATCGAAAAGGCCCATATGACCTCCGGTTCCCCGTGAGCACCACCATTGCGGCGAGCTTCCGCCATCACACGGAGGGCATCGTCGACTTCGCGCGCTCCGAAGGTGGCACGTTCGCCACCGCTTTTGCCATGGCCGCGGCTGTCCCAAGCAACACAGCGGAATCCCGCGGCGGAGAGACGTTTGGCGGCAGGAAGCATGTGCTCCTTGCTATTGCCGAAGCCGTGGAGGAGCCATGCCGTGCCACGGCGTTTCACTGCGGGCGACGGGTCCAAAGTGTAGGCCGCAAGGGTGATGCCGTCCTTGGCGACGACCTCGAAGCGCTGCGGTTTAAGCTTGGTCTCCTGCTCCCAATGCGCGGCGTCGGTGGCACGACGAGGAATGGTGAGCAGATCCGCCGCGCGGCGGGTGACACAGGACGAGCAGGTCAACGCGACAATCGTCGCGGCTCCGGCGGGCAGCAGTGCCTTGAGCGAACACATGCCTTGAGTGATCTCCCGCTAGAGCGGAATGACAAGAGGGAAAGCCGGGACGAGACAAGGGGTTCGATCGGCACAAGGAATGAAAGA
>CAMLOZ010000565.1 GCA_946481625.1 uncultured Haloferula sp.
GCCATGGCGGTCCACATCCCTTTGCCCCGCTGTCTCAGGCCGACTGCCCCGCTACAAGAGGTAAGCAGGGCACCCGCAAGAGCGATCAACGCCGGGCCCCATGTGTAGTCCAGCGTCTGGCCGCCGAACGTAACCGCCAGGGCAAAGGCGGCGGCAAGGAAGAGACCCGAGACGAATTGCATCAGCACCGCGCGAAATTCCCATTCTCAGTTCGCGCCGCGGCCGAGCAGCACGGCGGGTATGGTACGGAAGAGAATCTTGATATCAAGCCATAGCGACCAGTTGTCGATGTAGCGGAGATCCATCTCCACCCACTGCTCGAAGCTGGTGATCCGGTTCCGTCCACCGGCCTGCCACTCGCAAGTGATGCCCGGCTTCACGCTCAGACGGCGGCGATGCTCGGACTTCTCGAAAGCGTCCACTTCGTATATCGGCAGGGGCCGGGGACCGACCAAACTCATGTGGCCGCGCAGGACATTGAGGAGCTGGGGCAACTCGTCGATGCTGAGCTTCCGCAACAAGGCCCCGAAAGCGAACACCCGGGGATCGCGGTCCAGCTTGAAGACCGGTCCGTCCATGTGGTTGCCGTGCTGTTCCTTCACCTTCGCAAGCTGGGCCTCCGCATCCGGGACCATCGTGCGGAATTTCCACATCCGGAACGGCTTGCCGTAACGGCCGGCGCGACGCTGGCGGAAGAAAACCGGGCCGCCCGGGCTGGCAAATTTGATCCCGATGATCGCGACAACCCAGAGCGGCGAGGTCACGAGGATGAGGAAGAAGGCCCCGACGCAGTCGATCACGGACTTCAGCGCCAACTCCCAGGAAAGCTCCGGGGTGGAGCGCAGCACGAGCATCGGCTTCTTCCCGACCACATCGAAGGTCGGCCGCGCGATCTGCGTACGGATGAACGAGGCAACGATCCACGCCTCCACACCCTGAAGTTCGCAGGCTTCAACGCCCTCCGCCACCTTGCCGAACTCCGTGTCCTTCGCGGTGAAGATCACGCGCTCGACGGACTTTTCCTTGAGCAAGGCGTAGAGCTCATCGACCGGTCGCTGCGAAAGGTCGAAGCGCGCGACGATCTTCCACAACCCGCTGACCTCCTCGTCCACCTCCTCGAGGAAGGCGGCGATTTCCTCATCGGAACCGGCGATGATGATCCGCTCCTTCGCGTAGTCCCGCAGTTCCTGGCGGTGCAGGTAGGCGTGGAAGGCGCGATCGCGGGCGAAAAGGACCAGCAGGGTCAGCACGCCGCCCACGCCGAGAATCAAGCGGCTGGCTCCGGAGATCTGCGCGAAGACCACCATCATCCCGATGGCCAGGGCCATGAACAGCAACGCCTTGAAGAGCTGGCTGAAGGCCTGCAAGGGAGTCTTCGTCCGGGGCCGGCGGTAGAACTGGAAAAACTCGAGGGCGAGCGGGGTGAAGGGTACGACGATATAAAGCACCCAGCTCATCTGGGATAGGCTCATCTCGCCATCATAGGCACCCAAGCTCTCGCGGATCGGGCCGCGGAAAAACGACGCCATCCAGAAGGCGAACCAAACCAACCCTGCATCAAGCAGTTGGAGCAGTTGGATCGAGAATGCTTCTTTGCGGCCGACGGGCATGAATGAAATTCCTACGGAAGGGCCTTGATGAAATCGGAAGCCTCCCCCCAAAGCAAGCCCAAGCTCCCGGAGTGACCCTACGCCTTCAGGGGATGTCCCTCCCATATGAAATTCCATGGGCAAGGCCACGAAACTGTCACGGGCGGACCGGGAAGTCCTTTCTTCCCAGACGTCCGGAGCGCGCGTCCGTGAATGCCAAACACCAGATCCGCCAGCGGGAAGCCGACCATCCGTCGTGGATGAGGGTCGCGACCAGATGCAGCAGGCCGGTCGCCGTTCCTTGGAGACGGGAGCCTTCGCGGAACTTCAGCCAGACGGTGTTCCGCACCTCGTAATAGAACTTCCAGTCCTCCAGGCCGGTCTCGAACCAGAATTCCTTCCCCGCGATGCGCCAGCGCCGGAGGTTTTTCGCGGAAGGGTGGTCGAGGACGGAATCCCGCACGGCCTCGAAGCGGAACCCCGCGGCGGCGAGACGGCGAGGGTACTCCTCGTCCTCGCCGCGGATGAAGAGTTCGCCAAGGACGGGGCCGGCTTTTTCCCAAGCCCCGCGCGGAACCAAGGCACCGGTCCATGAGGCTCGGCTTTCCACGCGATCCGGGCCGGGCCACTCGTCGGGATGCCGGATCGTGTGCCAGACGCCGGGGCCCGAGCGGATCGGAAGGGGCCAGGAGTAGTGCCCGCCTGCGGGATCGATCTGAAGGCTGTGACGGACGACGCCGGCTTCCAGGCCGCCCGCCAGGAGTGCAGCCAAGGCCCCCGTGCGGGGCCATGAATCGTCATCGAGAACCCAAACCGCATCCGCCCCGGTGGCGAAGGCATGGTCCATCGCCACGCGGACCCCGCCGGCATTGCCGAGGTTGTCGCCGGTATCGAGGACAACGAGGCGGTCCCAGCCCTCGGCGCGGAGGGTCTCCGGGGTTCCGTCGGTCGAGGCATTGTCGCCGACCACGACGAGATCGGGCTGGCGGGTCTGGGATCTCAACCGCCGGACGCACTCGAGCGCGGCTTCACGCCGGTTGAAACAAGCAAATACGGCTGCGACCTGGCACATGGGATTCAATTCACCGAGCTCAGGCGATGAGCCGCAGGATGCCCTTCCAACCTCTGGCGACGATCCAGAGCACGCCGTCGGCGAGCCCGTTGAGATAAGGATCCTTGAACAGCGTGAGCCCGTAGGCACGCCGGATCGCGCGGGATTCCACGTGCTGGCGTTCCGCTTTCAGGATCGTCTCGAGGTCCCGGGTCTTTCCCAGATGGCGGAAGGAGGCGTTCCCGCCGTGCAGGCGGAACTCCGCGACCTTCACGGGGAGGTGCTCGAAGTGCAGGCCGCTGGCGTGGAGTCGCGCGTAGAACTCGCCATCCATCACGTAGTGGAAGTCTTCCCGCAACCGGTGGCCGGGCGCGAGGACCGTCGCCCGGCGGAGGAAACAGGCGGTGGAGCCAATGTAGC
>CAMLOZ010000566.1 GCA_946481625.1 uncultured Haloferula sp.
ACGATGTGGCCGCCATCGAGGACCGGGAAGGGCAGGAGGTTCAGGATCGCGAGGTTGATATTGATGAGTACGAGGAAGGCGATGATGCGGAGTACCGGGTAGTCCATTAGCAGGAAGTTGTACTGGACCTTACCGATGCCGATGGGGCCGCTGAGATGCTGGATGCCGATGCTGGAATCGCGGGAGATAACGCTGACGATGGTGATCCACATCGTCTTCACCGTTTCGGTGAGCTGCTCGACGGGATTGGGATAGACAAGGCCCTCGATGGTGTCGCGATCCTGCCCGAACTGGGCACCAAGCATGGGGCGCGGTTCCTCCACTCCGGAGACCGGAACGACGGGGGTGACGGTGACCTTGCCTTCCTTGCCATCGCGGAGGTAGGCGATTTCGATGGGTTTCGCGCCAGCGCTTTTGACGAGCTCCACGGCCTTCTCGGGGTTGGTGGCGGCCTGTCCGTTCAGGGTCAGGATGGCATCGCCGACCTTGAGACCGGCACGCTCGGCCGGGGCGTTCTTGCCGGAGAAGCTGGCGATCTTCACGGGGCCTTTTCCGGCAGGCTCGATGCCCACCTGACGGACGGCGCGGCGCTGCCACCACTCGGTGTCGGGAATCTTGAAGGCGGAGATTTTCTTGATCACGCCTTCCCCCGGGCGGTCGAGGGTGAACTCGATGTGGGTGCCGCGGCTGGTGGCGATCTGGAGGGCGACGGCATCAAGGGTGCCAGCCCAAGTGCTCACAGGAGCCCCGTTGATCGCTAGGATCTTGTCGCCGACCTGCAGGCCGGCATCGGCCCCGGCGCTACCGGGCTGGACCCAGCCGATGGTGGTCGATTGGAGGATGTCCGCCGGCTTCCCGAGGCCCCAGACGCCGAAGGCGGCGGTAAGGGCGAGGAGGAAGGAGAAGAGGGGTCCGGCGAAAGCGACGATGATCTTGTCGAGAGGTCGGATGGGCGGCAGGTGTTCGTGGGCAAGGTTGCTGCCCTCGATCGCTTCCATGGGCGCCATCTGGGGCAGGGCGACGAAGCCGCCGGCGGGGATCCAACCGAGGCCGTATTGCACGCCGTTGATGGTCTTGCTCCAGATCGGCTTGCCGAACCAGATTTGGAAGCGGTCGATCTTGAGCCCGCGCCATTTGGCGGCCCAGTAGTGTCCGAGTTCGTGGACGAAAATGATCAGGTTGAAGACGCCGATGACCACGAGGATCAGCAGCGCGGTCTGGGAAAATTTCAACAATGCTTCCATGAGGGCTATAGGCGTGCGCGGCTACCCTAGCCGCGACTGTAAATGCTTCAAGAAGTTAAACCCTGCCGGTCTCCAACAACTATTGACGCACCCGGCCGGGAATTCCGATGCTCCGGGTCGTGGCATGGAGAATCGACGAAGCGGTGGAGCGCGGCGAGATCGACAACACGGTCGAGGGCAAGACCACCGGCGTGTTATGGATTCTCGGCCGCGAGCAGCCCGTCGTGCTCGATTTGACCGGCGATTGCTGGCGTGATCTGGCGGGAACCCGGCTGAGTTTCCGGAATCCCGTGCCGAAGCCGCAGGCGAACATGGATCTTTTCCCGCTCCAGCAGGGGGTGGTCGGGGACATGACGGCCTCGCGGAAGAACAAGGTGCCGTTGGTGTCCGACGAGGAATTTGCGGCGATGTATGCGGCCCGGCAGCAGATTCCCTTTTGCTGGAAAAACACGCTCTACCTCGAGTGGTTCAGCGAGGCGAACGGGCGGGTGGTGATCGAGACCTGCGACTTCGAGTTGGAGCTGTCCGAGCGGGTCTGGGAAATGGACGACGATGCGGAGGAGGCCCAGAAGCTCGCCAACATGCAGGCGATGAGGGATTTCATGAACAACCTCGTGCGCCGGATCGACCCGTCGGATCGGACGGCGGACAGCGAGGAAGAGGACGAATTCCAGTGGGAGGAGCGGCTTAAGGAATCCGACCGGCTTGCCGACGCGTATCAGGAGGTGCTGGAGAAATACCTGGACGATCCCGACGCGGAACGGAAGGAGGCCTTCGCGATGGGCTGGGACGGGCTTCTCGAAGCGCTGGCCGAGGAGAAGGAGGGCAAGCTCCCGCCGGAACCGGTGTGGACCCCCGACGAAACGGAGGACGACGATTGGGATGAGGAAGCGGAATTCCGCCAGCATCCGCTGCAGGAAAAGGCGCAGGATCTGGTGCTCCGCAGCGTGGATCTCACCCGGGCCGGGGGCGAGCATGCCTCGGCGGTGACCCTCAATACCGCGCTGATGCAGGTGGCGGGCAAGCTTGCCGGAGCCTTGAACGGGGACTACGAACGGGAAACCGGTTACGTGCTGGCGATGCTCAAGCGTTGCCTAGGCTGGCAGAACGATGCGCTGGCGGCATGCAGCGAGTTGGCGGCGGTCGCGGACGATCCCGACCATCGCCGTGCGCTCGAGGCGCTGAAGGATGCCGTCTTCGAAATCCGGGAGGAGATCGTGAATCTGCGGAAAGAACTTAAGAAAAATTAAGCGTTTGCATCGCTCGAATTCTGAATTACCAAATTCCGCCATGAAGAAGCTGCTCCTACTGGCGGCGATCGTCGCCGTGTCTTCGCTCACTTCCTGCAACACTGCCATCGGCCTCGGGCGTGATTTCCGCCAGCTCGGGATTGGTTTGGAAAACAAAGCCCACGGACGGACTTGGGACGGCGGCCAGGCGGAACAGCAGCAGGACAACCTGCCGACTTACTGAGCAGTGCGCCAGCCTTCGCGGTAGCCGCGCTTGAAATGTTCGCGGAGGGTCTGGGGAACTTCCTTGGCCAAGCGGCGGCCAGGGTCCATCGATAGCCCGGCAAGCTTGTCGCGGTGGCCTTGCTGCATGCCGAGGCCGTAGGCGCGGTGCTGGCTCCACGGGTTGTCGTTGGGGTTGCGGTAGCCGTCCCCGTAGCCGCGATGGTAATCGCGGGTCCCGGCTTGATCGGGGTCCGGACGAGGGTTGTAGGCACGGCCTTGGCGCTTGTCCTTACTGCCGTCCGAGTGACCAGAGCGATAGGCCGCGGCCTCGCTGCCGGACCAGTTGCCGGA
>CAMLOZ010000567.1 GCA_946481625.1 uncultured Haloferula sp.
CATCGAGATGAAGACCGGAGCGCTCTTCGCCGCTGCCACCGGCATCGCCGCCGCCATCTCGGGGGCCGATGCGGAGACGGAGGCCAAGCTCTTCGACTACGGCCTGAAGCTCGGCACCGCCTATCAGATCTATGATGACTGCCTCGACCTCGTCGGCAGCGAGGAAACCGTCGGCAAGACGCTCCGCACGGATCTTGAAAAAGGCAAGCTCACCCTCCCGATCCTCAACCTCCTGGAAAATTCCAGCGAATCGCAGCGCTCGAAGCTCAACAAACGCATCATCGAGCAGCAGGCCCTCGATCTCCCGGTCCTCGTCGGCATCGCCGAATACGAAGGCGCGATCGAATCCGCCGTGGATACCGCCCTCGACATGCTCGGCACCTGCCGCAATCACCTCGTCGGCCTTCCCGGCAGTGATTACGTGGAAGCACTGGAGCAGATCACCCACTTCCTCGGAGCCCTGCTTCAGAAGTGCCGGAGGTGATCGATGGCCTCTTCCCCTCCCTCTATCTGGCGTTCGCCTCTGGTGTGGATCAGCGGGATGACCTTCGTCTTCCTCATCTGGGGTTGGCATGATTCCTGGCAGTACTTCAGCAAAGGTGTCCTGCTTGACGCCCCTTATGCCAGTCGCTTCGTGACGAGCTCCGGCGGGCGTTTGGCCTTTTGTAAGGGGGATCTCGACCCGAAGACTGAATTCTACACGCTGACGGCGAAGTCCGGCAGGATCCCTTACACAGCGAGACTCTGGGAGGAACTCCGCAGCGACATGCCTCTGTCCGCTTGGCCTCCCCTTCATTGGAAGATTAGCTCGGGTTCTTTCTTCAGCATCCAAGTTTATTCGTTATCTTGGGGCTTCATCACCTTCCTGCACGTGACCCTCTGCGGCAGCTTGATCTTCACGGCTAGGCGCAGGATTCGGAAAGCCCGGCAAGGGGTTCCCCGGGAAGCGGCGGCGCCTAAACCGCCTCCGCCGTATAGATCGAGGCCACCCCGCAGCTCAATGGCTCCGCCTCCGCACCGCTGAACCCCTGCGCCTCGATCAAGCGGCACATCTCTTTCCCCATCGGAAACTCTTCGATCGACCCGCCCAAATACTCATACGCATCCCGTTGCCCCGTAAGCAACCCCGCCATCTTCGGTAGCACGTTGTGCAGATACCACCGGTACGGCCTCCGCAGCAGATTCTCCGGCAACGAGAAATCCAGCACTAGCAGGTGCCCGCCCGGCGCTAGCACCCGCCGCATCTCCCGGATCGCCCCGCCGTAGTCCACCATGTTCCGCAGCCCGAAGGCCACGGTCACCACGTCGAACTCACCATCCTTGAACGGCAGCGCCATCGCATCCGCCACCAGCGTGCGGGCCAATCCCCGCCGCGTGGCATGCACCAGCATCTCCGCACAGAAGTCGCTGCCGGTCACTTCCGCCTCGCGGCAGACGTCCTGCATCTCCAAAGCCAAATCCCCCGTGCCGGTCGCCACGTCGAGGATGCGCCGGGGCTTCCACGCCTTCACGATCCGCGCGACCTTCCGCCGCCACAGGATGTCCGTGCCGAGGCTCAGCACGTGGTTCGTGGTCACATAGCGGTCCGCGATCCGCGCAAAGGCGTCGCGGACATACGAGGGATCCTGGATCGTGCCGGCACCCATGATGTTAGGGAAGAATGTCGGCGTAGATGCCGGGATCGCTACCGGGGATTTCAATTGCCCCGCAGGCCTTCGCATAAAACTCCCGCGGGCCCACTCCGCCGATGAAGGCGTAGGCGTAGCCCAGCTCCCGCAGCGCCTCGAGCGACTTGAAAAGCAGCGCTTTCCCGATGCCCGTGCCGCGGGCGGCCTCGCTCACTCCCGTCGGCCCGAAAAACCCGCGCATCGTCGTGTCATGGCAACTGAAGCCCAGGATCGCCTTGTCCTTCGTCGCAATGAAACAAGCCACCGGCTGCCGCGTGATCGCCACCTCCACCTCGCTAACCCATTTCGCCGAGAAATGCCTCCGGGCAAAATCGGCCACGGTATGCTTCTCGAAGGCCCGGGCACGGCGCAGCACGATCCCCTGTTCCTCCACCTTCCGGTAGATCTCCCGGCTGTCGGGCAGGTCGTAGAGGCGCACCAGCATGTCGATCATGCCGGATGGGTAGCGGATCGGCGGGCACCGGCAAATGGGAAATCACCGCCGCAGGAAGCATTTCCCCATCGACATCCCCTCACCTGCCCCTGTTCATGGCACAAGAAAATGGGATCCTACCTGCGTTTCGAGAATGTGACCCGCCGCTTCGGGTCGTTCACCGCGGTCAGCGAGGTGACGCTGGATATCGAGCAGGGCGAGACCTTTTCCCTGCTGGGACCTTCGGGCTGCGGGAAGACCACCCTGCTCCGCATGGCCGCCGGCTTCGACAAGCCGGACATCGGCAGGGTGCTGCTCGATGGCAAGGACATCACCCCCCTCCCCCCGGACCAGCGGCCGGTGAACACCGTCTTCCAGAGTTACGCCCTCTTCCCTCATCTCTCGGTAAGGGACAACATCGGCTTCGGCCCGAAGATCGCCAAGTGGACGCCCGATGCCGTCAAGCGCGGTGTCGATGAAATGCTCGAACTCGTGGACCTCAAGCCACACGCTGACAAAAAGCCCTCCCAGCTCTCCGGCGGCCAGAAGCAACGCGTCGCGATCGCCCGCGCCCTAGTCAACAAGCCGAAGGTTCTCCTCCTCGACGAACCTCTCGCCGCCCTCGATCTCAAGCTCCGCCAACGGCTCCTCGTCGAACTCGATGCCATCCACGACGAAGTCGGCATCACCTTCATCTACGTCACCCACGACCAAGGCGAAGCCATGTCGATCTCCGACCGCATCGCCGTGATGAACAAGGGCATCATCGAGCAAGTCGGCCCGCCCGCCGAGATCTACGAAGCCCCCCGCAGTTCCTTCGTCGCCGCCTTCATCGGCGACACCAACTTCCTCGACGGCAAGATCACCGATTGCATCGACAGCCGCTTCTCGCGCTGCGAGGTAAAAGGCTTCGGCACCATCGTCATCGACAACGACAAGCCCGTCA
>CAMLOZ010000568.1 GCA_946481625.1 uncultured Haloferula sp.
CCCGGACGGCTACCTCTACGCCGGCTTCGGCGACGAAGGCACCCAGCAGGACGGCTACAACAACTCCCAGCACGTCGACCGAAATCTCTGGTCCTGCATCATCCGCATCGACGTGGACAAGAAGCCCGGTAGCCTGCCCCCGAATCCCGATCCCGGCGCGGACCCCTATGCCGGTCCCGATCCCGCCGGACAAAGCAATGACGCCGACCTCGCCATCCCGCGCGACTCCGGCGAAGCCCGCTACGCCATCCCGCCCGACAATCCGCTCGTCGGCGTCACCACCTTCAACGGCATCACCCTCGATCCCGGCCAGGTCCGCACGGAGATCTTCGTCACGGGTGTCCGCAATCCCTGGCAGTTCTCGCCCGAGGACACCGATGGCAATGGCAGCGTGGATGAACTCTGGGTCGGCGATGTCGGGCGCAGCGACCGGGAAGAGGTCAATGTCTTCCACTCCGGCGACAACGGCGGCTGGGGCTGGCGCGAAGGCAATGTCGCAGGCATGCGCAGCGGCAACGACCTCAACGGCGCGCCCGAATCCGCGGCCACTCTCGTCGCCCCGCTCTGGGAGTACACCCACGGCGGTGGCAGCCTCCAGGGCAGGTCGATCACCGGAGGCTTCATCTACCG
Organism: uncultured Haloferula sp.; assembly: GCA_946481625.1. Next base: position 631 of record CAMLOZ010000568.1, read on the forward strand.
CGGCACCGCCATCCCCGATCTAACAGGCAAGTACATCTTCGCCGACTACGTCTCCGGGAACATCTGGAGCCTCTCGCCGGACGGCGGCACGCCCCTTGTCGAACGCCTCGGTGGCGAAGTCGCGATCACAGGGCTTCTCCCCGATCCATCGACCGGCGATATCCTGCTCCTCGACCGCGGCAACAACGGCACCTCCCAGGGCACCGGCAGCATCAAGCGCCTCACCCTCGGCACCGATGACAGCACCCTGCCGCCCACGCTCTCCGCCACGAACTTCTTCGCCGACCTGAGCGACCTCACGGCAAATCCCGGTGCCCAATCCTATACGCCGAACCTCCGTTTCTGGTCCGACCACGCGGAGAAGAAGCGCTGGTTCCTCATCAACAGCACCGCCGATACCGTCGCCTTCTCGCAGGACGATCCCTGGAGCTATCCCGCGGGGATGATCTGGGTGAAGCACTTCGATTACCCCGTCGCTTGGGAAACCTTCACCCGCAGCATCGACGGCCAGAGCTACACCGACCGCCGACCGCTAGCAGGGTCGCCGCGCCGTCGGATCGAGACCCGCTTCCTCATCCGCAACGCCACCGGCTCCTACGGCATCGCCTACCGCTGGAAGGACATCAACGGCGGCCCCCAGGCCGATGCCGCCCTCGCCGATGACGATGGCGGGAGCTTCGACATCGACATCACCCTCGACGGCAACCCCGCCACCGCCACCTGGGAGATTCCCTCGCGTGCGGCATGCATGACCTGCCACACGCCGGAAGCGGGGCACGCCCTTTCTTTCAATACCCGCCAGCTCAACACCACTGGCACGATCTCCGGCCTGACAGGCGATCTCCTCTCCGTGTTGGATGCCACCGGCTATCTCACCGGCCTGACAGGAGATCCGGCATCGCTACCCCGCCACTATCGGCCGGACGAAACCTCGCAGTCGCTGGAAGCCCGCGTCCGCTCCTACCTCGATGTGAACTGCGCCTATTGCCACAAGTCCGGCGGCACCGGCGGCGGCAATTGGGACGGCCGCGCCCACCTCCCTCTCGCACAGACCGGCCTGATCAACGGCACCACCGTCGATGCCCCGCTCCATCCCGGTGACCGGCTCGTCGTTCCCGGCAGCGTACCGCAGTCGATCCTCTTCAACCGTGTCGCAGGCGCGAACGGCTACACCCGCATGCCTCCCGTCGCCACCGGCGTTGCGGATCTCGAGGCTGCCCAGCTTATCGCAGACTGGATCTTCCAAGAGGTCCATCCCTTTGCCACCTATCAGGAGTGGCGTCTCGCGAAGTTCGGCAACGACACTTCCTCCGAAGGCGATTCCGCTGCCAACCCCGATGGCGACAAGCTGGACAACTTCGGCGAATGGGCTTTCGGGACCAACCCGCTGCTCTCGGACGATTCGCTCGCCGCCACCTCCCTGCTCATCGCCCGTCCGGCCTCCGGCGAGTTCCGGTTCGCCCACCCCCGCCTCCGCTCCCACGCACTCGCGGGCATCGCCTACTCCTATCGCATCAGCGACGATCTAACGAACTGGTCGCCTGCCTCGGCGGTCGAGGAAACGGTCACGCCCTCTCCAACAGATCCGGCCTACGAGACGGCTACCCTCTCCCTCAGCCCGGCCGAGCTAAGCGGTAACACCCGGCTCTTCCTCCAGGTAGTCGCCGCTCCTTGATCTCTCCATGGCGCAAGCAGGCAGCCAAGCTGCCGTATAAAGCCCCCCCGCCATAGTCGGAACGACTGCGTCCTTGCGGCTCGCGGGATGAACAATCAAATCAACTATCCGCCCTGCCCGACCCATCTTCCCGGGAACAAGCGGATCCGTCGCCGCCACCACAACACCCATTTAACTCTTCAACGCTGGAAGAATTCACCTATTTGATTTCCCGCAAACCTGATGTAATATCACTCAGAGAGGGGCAGCTTTCCCCTCCCCGATACTAGCGTTCCCTGGCATTCCGGCTGCCCCTTGCCGGGGGGCGCTCCGGTTTCGGGCCGTGTAATTTGCACGGCCCCGGGTGCATTATGCACTATCCATCCGGAATCCTCCGTCCTGGAAATCCGCGAAACCCAAGGCACGGGAAGGTTAGCCGAATGATCAACCGTTGTGGAACATTTTCTGCTAGATGTTCCCGTTATGGCAGCGAGCAGAACCGAACAACTGCAAGATGACCTGTTGAAGGCGGCGATGTCTTTCTTGCAGCATCTCGATGCGAAGGGCCACTCGCTCCTCGTACAACTCCCCGGCGGGACGAAATTGGGAATCGAAGTGGATCTCCTCGCCCCCGGGTCGCCGCCCGATTCGGATTCGCGCCGCCGGCCAACCAAGCCCTTGAGCACTCGATAGCGCCCTGGGAACTCAGAGCCCCGGCAAAAGCCCGCTTCCCGACACCGGCTCACGTCCCTCTTCTC
>CAMLOZ010000569.1 GCA_946481625.1 uncultured Haloferula sp.
CGCGGAGATCTCGGGCGGACGGTGAAGGCGATCCTGATGGACCCGGATGCGCGGGATGCGGCGATGATAGCGGACCCGACCTTCGGCAAGTTGCGGGAACCGTTCCTCAAGGTGGTGAATGTGGCACGGGCCTTCAATGCTTCGAGTGAGGCGGGTTGGTACTATCTTGATGCCTTCGATCTCGATCACGTCCAGGAGCCCTTCAACTCGCCGAGCGTGTTCAATTTCTTCCTGCCGACCTACACGCCGCCGGGAGCTTTGGCCCAGGCGGGTTTGGTGGCACCGGAGATGCAAATCATCAACGCTTCTTCCGGGACGACCGCGCCGAACTATTTCTGGAACTCGATCACCGGCGGGCTGCACCGCTGGGGAGTGGGGATTGCCGAACGGAACACGACGCTGAACCTCGAGCAGGAGATGCTCATGAACATTCCGCTGGAAGGGATCGGCGACCCCGATCCGGAGGTCGAGCCGCTGGATCCCGATCCCTTGATCCGCCGGCTCGATCTTGCTCTGACCGGCGGGACTCTCGAGCCGGAGTCGTTCCAGGTCATCCGTGAGGCACTACTCCGCGTGGATAGCGGGTGGGAGTGGCCGGAAAACCGGTTGAAGCTCGCCATCTATCTCATCGTCTGCAGTCCGGAATTCGCCGTGCAACACTGAGCTTCTAACACCACGTTCCCATGCCGCTCTCCCGCCGCCGTTTCCTGGGCCAAGCCAGTTGTTCCGCGATCAGTGCGATTCCGGTGCTGAACACGTTGTTGAATCTCCGTCTCGCGAGTTCGATCGCGAATGCCGCGCCGCCGGCCCCGGGAGAGTACCGGGCACTGGTTTGCCTCTTCCTGAGCGGGGGGAACGACAGCTTCAACCTGCTCTCCCCCTACAGCGGGCCGTCATCGACCCACGCGAACTCGCGCACGGAGTATGAGAACAGCCGCGGCAATCTCGCGCTGCCACTGGCATCGGTTCACCAGATCAGCCCGCTGAACACGCCGGGACGGACCTTCGGGGTGCATCCTTCCATGCCGAATCTGGCGGCGCGCTTCGAGGCGGGCGATGCGGCGTTCGTGGCGAATGTCGGCACCTTGATCGAGCCGGTCTTCAACCGCACCGAGGTCGAGAACGCGTCGAAGCGCCTGCCGCTCGGGCTTTACTCGCATTCGGACCAGATCGAGCAGTGGCAGACCAGCGTGCCGCAGAGCCGCACGGGCATCGGATGGGGAGGACGGATGATGGACCTGATCAAGGACATCAACCCGTCGCAACTGGTCTCGATGAATATCTCGGTGGATGGCAGCAATGTCTTCCAGAGCGGAGTGACCGGTGCGGAATATGCGGTGAATCCGGGAAACTCGAACGAGCCGCTCGGTGGCGCGGAGGCGCTTGCGGGTTACATCGACGGCTACGACGAGGACAACGTGCTGGGGAATGCGGCGAGCACCGCGGTGGATGGCATGCTGGCGCGGCAGTACGGCCATCTCTTGCAGGAGACCTTCCAGCAGAAGCGCCGCGACGCGCAGGAGGCTTACGCGATCTATCACGCGGCGACCTCGCCGGACTTGCCTGGCGACGTGACTTTTCCGAACACGCCGCTGGGCCGTCAGTTCCGGCAGGTGGCGAAGGCCATCATGGGGCGCAACGGATTGGGCGCTCTACGGCAGACCTTCTTCGTCAACCGCGGCGGCTGGGACCACCATAGCGAGACCATCGCGCAGCAGCAGGTGATGCTGGCGGAGGTGGACGCGGCGCTGGAGGCCTTCTGGGCGCAGTTGGCGGCGCTGGGAATCGAGAACCAGGTGACGATCTTCACCGGCTCCGACTTCGGTCGCACGCTGACGAGCAATGCGCGCGGATCGGATCATGCCTGGGGCGGCAATCATTTCATCATGGGCGGCAGCGTCGATGGCCGGAAGATCTACGGCCAGTATCCGAGCCTCGCGCTCAATCCGGAGAGCGGGACGGAGCTGAATCCCTTGGATACGGGACGTGGGCGGATGATTCCGACCACGAGTTGCGACGAATATTTCGGCGAGCTGGCCTTGTGGCTCGGGGTGCCGCCGTCGAGCTTGCACCTGGTGCTGCCGAACGTGGGGAACTTCTTCTCGCCGGGCGCGACGGGGCCGCTCGGGTTTTTCGGGTGAGAGCTATTGCCCCGGGGGGGATTGGCCCCCGGCTTCGCGGGTTGGCTCCGCGGCAGGTTCGACGCCCTTCAGCAGCCGGAACAACTCGCTATTCGTGGTGAGGACGACTGTGGTGTCCTTGGATAGCGCGTTCTGGTAGGTTTCGAGCGTCTTGACAAACTGATAGAAGTCCGCGGCGGAAGGGCTGGAGTTGTAGGCACTCGCGTAGATCCCGGTGGCTTCTGCGTCGGCCTTGCCCTTGATCTCTTGTTCCTTGCGGTAGGCCTCGGATTCGATGGATTGCAAGTCGCGTTCCTTGCGACCGAGGATCTTCGCAGCTTCACCGGCGCCCTCCGAGCGGAAACGGTCGGCGATTTGCTCGCGCTCGGACGCCATCCGCGTGTAGATCTTCTCGATCACGCCGCGCTTGTAGTTGATCCGCTTGAAGCGGATATCGACCAACTCGATCCCCCATGATTTCACCTTCGGCGCGGCGGCTTTCAGGATCTGCTGATCGAGGACGCTGCGACCGTCGCGGATAGGTGGCAAGACGCCGAGGTTCGCATCGGCGGCGGCGATCGCTTCATCGCGTACAGGCTTCCGGTCCTTGTTGCTGCGGATGACCTCGATCAGATCGTGCGAGGCGATCACGTTGCGCGTTTCGCTGCCGATGATGTCGTCGAGGCGGGACTGGGCGCTGCGCTCATCCCTGAGCTTTTCGAAATAGACCTTGGGATTCGAGATGCGCCAGCGCGCGAAGTTGTCCACGCTGATGTAGAGCTTGTCGCGTGTCGGCATTTCGGTCGCCGGTCCGTCCCATTCCAGGATCCGCTTCTCGATCCGATTGACTTGCTGGATGAAGGGTTTCTTGAAATGAAGGCCGGCTTCGTTCTTCTGCGGATCGGTGTTGATCGGGTTG
>CAMLOZ010000570.1 GCA_946481625.1 uncultured Haloferula sp.
AGAACGCCGGTGGTCAAGGTCACCGCGACCATGCGCCCGCGATTTCCCTCGGCTGCGAGGCTTAACGCCGCGATCATGAAGGCACCCATGGCGACGAGCGCGACACTTTCAAAATGAAGATTGGATTTGGCGGGCATCGCCTTGGCCCGGCCCCTGAGTCTCCGCCTCAGCGCCTTCTCCCATCCAGGTCGCCGGATCATGCGTGCGCCTCCTGGACTCCGAGCGGTTGGCCTAGCATGCGGATCAAATCCTCCTGATCGCGTCCGGCGGTTTTCTGATCGAGCAGCACGCCGCCGTGGCCGATCACAATCACTCGATCCGCAAAGCGAGCCGCGAGTTCGGGGAACTGTGTGGTGTAGATCACGCAGCGCCCCTTTCCCGTGGCGTGGCGGGCAAGGCGTCGGAAAGCTTCCATCCCGCGCGCGTCCATCCCGGCGGCGAAGGGCTCATCAAGCAGCCAGATCTCGGGATCGGCGCAGTGCAGCGCGAGCAGCGAGGCCTTGTAGATCTGGCCGCGCGAAAGCTCGGCCAGGGGCTGGAAGGCTACCTCCAACAGGCCGAGCCGTTCCAGCCATTCCTCAAGGTCGAGCGGGGCATCCGCATCGATCCCGCGCCACAATTCCGAAAAGATGGCCGCGTTCCGCACCGTGTCCGCGAAGCCGAAGTAGAGGCCGCCGCTCGGCAACATCGCAAGCTTGCGGCGTTGCTCGATATCGTCGCGGCTCAAGCGCTTGCCATCAACCCTGACTTCCCCGCGGGTCCATCCCAGAATACCGGCAAGGCAGCCGAGCAAGGTGGTCTTGCCCGCTCCGTTTACACCGAGCACGGCGACCAGTTCGCCCGCTTCGAAGGCGAGGCTCACCCGGTCGAGCACCTTGGCCGGGCCGTAGTTCTTCCCCAGACCCTGCGTTTCGAGAAGCGGCATCGCGGGGATATCAGCACGATCCGTATATCTTGTAAAACTTAACTATCCCCGGTTTGGCCTCGAGAGGCTGGATTTTTTTCTTTCCGCGGAACCATCTGCAGCCAACGGGCGCTCTTCTTGCCCGACAAACCCGCAGCCACGGCCCCCACGCAGAGGCCCCGACGCCAGGGAGGTCGAACTGCCCCGCTTCGAGGCGTGATCTCAGGAAACGGGACAGAGCATCGCCAAACGTCTCGCCACCGGAGTATCCCCCGAAGCCCGTCCATCGATAGATAACGCCGGCACCACCCCGCGGATCGCGGAGCTCGTGAAGACTTCCGCCGCATCCAGAAGGTCCGCTTCGCGCAGCACCAATTCCCCGACCCCGATGCCCATCTCGCGACAAATCCCGATCACACGGTTCCGCATGGTTCCCGGCAAGCAGCCCGAGGAAAGCGGCGGCGTGGTCACTTGTCCGTCACGGACAAGGAAGAGGTTCGACGTCGTCGCCTCGCACAACTCCCCCCGCGTGTTGTAGAAAAGGCACTCGTCCGCACCCATCCGTCGCGCATGGTCCAGAGCGATGAGATTCTCCGCATAGGACAGGCATTTGATCCCCGCCAAGGGCGAGGTCTCGTTGCGCGGGAAAGGCGCCGTCACGAGAGAGACCGCGGCAGGGGGATTGCGTGCCGGCATGGCCGCAAGCCAAAGGATCGAATCCCCGCCCGGCGCGAGGGTTCGCAGATCCCCGGAGCCTGCAGTCAGCGAGATCCGGACGCGGGCTCGTCCTTGTGCGAGTCCGGCGCGCGGGAGAAGCGCCCCGACAGCATGGCTGATGATTGCGAGATCGATGCGACCGGGCTCGAGACCGAGCTTCGCGGCCCCCGACTTCATGCGTTCGAGATGGAGGTCGAGTGCCACCGGCCGACCATCGAGGGCGAGCACGGTCTCGAAGAGGCCCAAGCCGTGACTTAGTCCGCGGTCATGGGGCGACACCGCGAGCGGACCATCGAGGAATTCGCCGTTGCACCAGATCGCGGACACGGGACGACTTTGATCCGGGGTTGTTCCCGGCCGCAACTTGCAAAGTTGCGCTGCACCGTGCCGGGGAGGAAGCTGCCGCGTCACCTTGAACTACCTCGCCCATCTTTTCCTTGCAGAGAACAACCCCGCCTCGCGGGTGGGGAATCTGCTGGGCGACTTCGTGACCGGCCGACCGGAGTCGCTGCGGGTGCACTTTCCGGATCCCGTGCTGCGCGGTATCGTTCGCCACCGGGCGATCGACCGCTTCACCGACAGCCACCGCATCACGGCCCGGATGAAGGAATATGTCGCGCCTGCACGGCGGCGCTTCTCGGGGGTGATCGCGGACCTGATCCACGACCACTTCCTCACGCGGCACTGGTCGAATCACCGCGACGAACCGCTCCACGAGTTTGTCGCAGCGTGCAACTCCGCCCTGCGGGAATACCGCGATCTCCTTCCGCCGGAGCTCGGAGAAACCCTTGAAGAGCGAATCGAGGACCATTGGCTGGAGCAATACGGGACGGATGAGGGCCTCGACGGGGTATTCAGGCGGGTGGCGTCGAGGAATCCTCTCTTTGCGCCCATCCGCGATGGCATCGAGGATCTCAAGAACCACAGGCAGGGATTCGAGGCGGGGTTCCGCGAGTTCTTCCCGGATCTGGTTGCCTGGGTAAAGGCTTCGGGCCCGGAATCGGCCATCCTCATTTAGGCCTTCGACCTCGGCCCGGACTTGGCCTAGCTTCCCGCCGCCCATGCGTGTCCTGATCCTTATCGGTGGAGTTGCCGTCTGCCTGCTCGGTTTCCTCTTTTTCAAAAAGCCCGAGGACTTCCCGATGCTCCAAGGCGGCCTCACCCTCGGCGGCGGGCTGATCATCTGCGGACTCTTCTCCCTGCGCTCGAAATGGCACGGCGTCGCCGGTGCGGGCATCCTCAGCTTCCTCGGCGTCATGCGTGCGGTCCCAGCGCTTTGGTCGGGATTCCGGGAGGGAGTGCCTTCGGCCCGCTTCGAGGCGATCGCCGGGGCGATCTGCCTGGTGGTCTTCATTGCCGCGGTGCGGGCGCTCATCGCGGAACGCACGCGACTCTCGGTGGAGCGGCTGAA
>CAMLOZ010000571.1 GCA_946481625.1 uncultured Haloferula sp.
GCCGAAGCGGAGCATCGAGCTGATCATGTTCACTTCGGAGGAACCGACGCGCTTCGGGATCGGATGTCTGGGCAGCCGTTTGATGGCGGGAACGACTTCTCCGGAGGAGGCGCGGGCACTGCGGGATAGTGAAGGGCGTTCGCTCGATGACCTGCGGGCAACGGCGGGTTGCCGGGGGGACTTGGGCGCGGTGAAACTCTCGACAGGGGCCTACAGGGCTTTCGTGGAATTGCACATCGAGCAAGGGCCGCTGCTGGAGAAGGAGGGGATCGACATCGGGGTGGTGGAGAAGATCGCGGCTCCCTCGGCGTTCCGGCTTTTACTGAAGGGCTCGGGTGGGCATGCGGGGGCGGTGCTGATGCCGGGGCGGAAGGACGCCTTCCTCGCGGCGGCGGAGATCGCGCTGCTGGTGGAGAAGGCGGCGCTGGAAAGCGGCAGTCCCGATACGGTGGGCACGACGGGCTTGGTCGAAGTCAAGCCGGGGGCAATCAATAGCATCCCCTGCGACGTGAAGATGGAGGTGGATTTCCGCGACACGGACAAGGAGGCGCGTGACAAAGCGTTGGCGCGGATCGGCGATGGCACGCACGCGATCTGCAAGCGGCGCGGGGTGGAGATCGATTGGCAGGTGATCAATCAGGACCCGCCGGCGAAGTGCGATCCATCCTTGGTGGCGCTGGTGGAGGCGAAGGCCGCAGCGGCGAAGTGCACGCACATGCGGATGATCAGCCGGGCCTATCACGACTCGCTCTTTATGGCGCGGGTGAGCCCGACGGTCATGATCTTCATTCCGTGCTACAAGGGGTATAGCCATCGGCCGGACGAGTACAGCTCGCCGGAGGCGATCACGAAGGGCGTGGAGGTGCTGGCGGGGTGCTTGAAGGAGTTGAGTTTGAAGTGAGGGGGTTGACGAAACCGACTAGTTCAGTAAACTAGTAAAATGAAAGCGAGGAAGAAGAACGTCACCGTGGAGGTGAAGAGCGAGGCTATCGGCTTGTTTGAAGCCAAGACGCATTTGTCAAAGATCGTGCGGGAAGCACGGGCGGGAAAACGCTTCGTCATCACGCAACGCGGAAAACCGGTGGTTGAAATCCGTGCGGTCGAGCCGGAGGCGCGCCGGCCCTCGCTGTGGGGTGACATGAAAGGCAAAATCTGGATGGCGGACGATTTCTGCGATCCCTTGCCAGAGCTGGAGAAGTACTTCACCTGAGCGTCCCCCCCGATGCGCTACCTGCTTGATACCCATACCCTGATCTGGATGAGAGAGGCGAACTCCCGCCTGGATCGTTCGAAGTGGGAGCCCGTATTCGCGGATCCTGACAACGAGATCCTCTTCAGCAAAGCCAGCCTATGGGAGATCGCCATCAAGCGATCCCTGGGCAAACTGAAGCTGGAGGGGTCGCTCGAGGATTTCGTTTACTCCTTTCAAGAGGAGGCGGGCTTTCGATTGCTGGATCTGGAGGTTTCGCATTTTTCCCGTTTGGAGACCCTCCCTCAGCATCACGGGGATCCTTTCGACCGACTGCTGATCGCACAAGCGATCGAGACCGGGGCGATTGCGGTGACGGACGATGCGGCTTGGAAGAAATACAAGGTGAAGGTGCGGTGGTAGGGTTCGGGAAAGAGGCGTGATTCTTGGCCGGGGGGCTGCTAGATTTCGCGAAGTGTCCGGGAATCCATCCATCCTGCGTGTAAACGGCGAAGCCCTCGATGTGGGGGCGGTGCCCTTGCACGAGACCTTGCTCGAGTTTTTGAGGCGGAGCGGCCGGACGGGCACGAAGTGCGGGTGCAACGAGGGCGATTGCGGGGCCTGTTCGGTGCTGCTGATCGAGCCGGACGGGAAGCTGCGCTCGGTGAATTCCTGTCTGGCGCTGGTGCAGGCTTTTGCCGGGAGGGAGATCCGGACGGTGGAGGGGATCGGACGCGGGGAGGAACTGCATCCGGTGCAGTCGGCGATGGTCGCCTGCCAAGGATCGCAATGCGGCTACTGCACGCCGGGCTTCATCGCTTCGATGACGGAAGCGTGGCATGCGAAGACGCCGCCGGATGATGCGGCGATCGCGGACCAACTTTGCGGGAACCTGTGCCGGTGCACCGGCTACCGGCCCATCCGTGAGGCGACGGCGAAGGCCCTGGCGGAGCAGGAGACGCGGGCGGAGTGGGAGGCATGGATGGCGGCGGGCGCGGTGCCTGAGCCACCGGTGGCCAGCGCGGTGGCGGATGGGAGTTTCCTGAGGCCGGCGACGATTGCGGATGCGCTTGCGTACAAGAAGCAACATCCCGATGCGGTCTTCCTGGCTGGGGCCACGGAGGTGGCGGTGCTGATGAACAAGCGGCACTGGCGGCCATCGGCCCTGATCTCGCTGGAGGGAGTGCGTGAGCTGTTGGTGATCCGGCGTCATGAAGACGCCTGGGAGATCGGCGGTGTGGCGCGGATGACGGATATCCAGGATGCGCTCGGCGGCGAGTATCCCGCGCTGGATGAGATGTTCCGCTGGTTCGCGTCACGGCAGATCCGGCATCGCGCGACTTTGGGCGGGAACCTTGCGACGGCATCGCCGATCGGGGACAGCGCGCCGATCCTGATGGCGCTGGATGCGTCGTTGATTCTCGTTTCGGCGGAGGGCGAGCGGGAGGTTTTGTTAGATGGGTTCTTCACCGGTTACCGGAAGACGGTGCTGCGGGCCGATGAATTGATCCGGGCGATCCGGATTCCGCGGAGTCCGGAAGGACGTGTGGCTTTCTTCAAGGTCTCGAAACGGCGCGAGATGGATATCTCGATCGTGGCGGCGGGGATTCGGGTTGTGACGGATGAGGCAGGCTTGGTCACGGCGGCGCGGCTGGCCTTCGGCGGGGTGGCGGAGAAGCCGATGCGGGCGACGGCGGTTGAGGAGGCCATGATCGGCAAGCGGCTGGAGGTGACGGAGGCGATTGTGGAATTGTTAGGTGGGGCGTTCACGCCCTTGAGCGATGTGCGGGGGAGCGCGGATTACCGGACAGCTGTGGTGCGAGGCTTGTTAGAGAAGTTCGTG
>CAMLOZ010000572.1 GCA_946481625.1 uncultured Haloferula sp.
GTCTTCCCGTCCGGCGAGTAGTGCGGGAAGCTGTCCCGCGCCGGATGTGCCGTGAGACGCTCGGCCTGACCGCCGTCCACCGGCACCGACCACAGGTCGTCCCGCCACTCGAAGGCGAGCGTCTTTCCGTCGGGTGAAAGCGCCGGCCAACTCGCCATCAGGATCTCCTCTTGGGCAGGGGCCGCCCATACCTCCGGCAACGCCATTGAAAGCACAACCGCGGGCAGGAGAGCTGGGAAACGCCGGGCAGACATGCGTCGGGAGGAACTACGAAGGCCGGTGGGCCTGGCTTTCAGATAGTTAGGAAAGGTTAAGTTTCTCGACCCGAGCGGAGAAAAGCACATCCCCTGCCAACTGGCAAGGGCCTGGCAGCCTATCCCGAAACCCCGCAGTCGATCACGAGGGTCTGGATGGATTGCGCCGGGAGTTTCAGAGGTAGCACCTCCCCGTCGAGGAGAAGGGGATCGAGAGGCTGGTAGCGGGCCCGGCCCCTTGGCTCGGTGATCCAGCGGCCTGCCTTGTTGCCGACCGGCGAAAACGCGGACAGATCGATGCGCAGGTCCCGTTCCTCCCGGGAATCATTCAGGCAAACGAGCGCAAGGCGCTTCCGTGCGGAGTCGTAGGCGGCGACCGTGAGTTCGTCGCCGCTGCTCAAGATCGTGGCGCCGGGCGGGATGTGCCGCGTGTAATGGGCGAGGACCTGCCATTTCGGATTGGTCCGCTGCATCGTCCCGCGTCGGAGGTCCCCCCGGATCAATCCCCAACCGCCCGTGTCCACGGGTTGCCAATACGACCACGAAACCGGCCGTAGATGCGCGAGGTCGCGATGGAGATTGCTCGCCATCTTCAAGCCCGAGCCATCGCCGTCGCCGTACTCCGAGTTCCAGAGCGGCTTGCCGCTTTCCTTGATGAGCCGGTGGAGTCCGGCGCGGTCCCCGTTTTCTTCCTGGTAGCCGTGGACGTTGACCTGACCGATGAGGTCGCGCGTCGCCGCGTCGAAGCTCTGCCATGTCTCGATCGCGTGATCGTAGTAGGTCTCCTCGGAGGCCGAAATGGGCAGGTCCTTGAGACCCTGGCGATCCAGTTCGCGACGCAGTTGCGGGAAGAAGCGTGCCTGCGCGGCAGCCGAAGCGTGGCAGCCCTCCTGTTTGCAATCGGCGAACCACCAGTCGGAATTCGGCTCGTTGAAGGGAGAAACCGTGGTGAAGGAAATGCCCCACTTGTCCTTCGCTCGGCGGGCGACCGTTGCGAGATAGATTGCGAAGTCCTTCTCACGCTCCGGCGCCAGGTTGTCGTCGGTAGTCCTCGGCCCGCCGGAAGGATTGTCGTTCTTCGTCATCCACCACATCGGCGCGTTTGAGAAGAGCTCGAACTTGTCGGCACCCCTCTCCTTCGCCTTCGCCAGCATCGCTCTCTGCTTGGCATCCACGTTCCAGTCCCAGCTCGATGACTCGGGGTCCGGACTCTTGCCATCCAGCCAGAATCCTTCCATCTGCCGGTAGCGATGGATAATCTTCGACACCACCATCCTGCGCCCGTCGATCTCGTTCCAACTGCAGGCACCGGCATTGTAACGAACAATGTTCAGCCCTAGGCCGGGCAGGGGATCCGGCCCGACCTGCACCGTGCGGGTGGTGAAGAGCGCGTCCGCGAGATCATCGCGATCGCCGAAAACCGCCGCCCACCAAGCCAGTGAGACGCCCCAGCCCTGCCAGGCGCCTTGCTCGGCTGCGGGATCGATGACGATGGTCCGCACTGCTCCTTCGGTAGCGGGTTCTTCTGCCGCACTCGCCAAGGCAAGCGTCGAAATCAAGGAGATACGGCAGAGGAAGGCCCGGCATCGGACCGGGACAAAGGATCGGAGAGCGGGCAGTTTCAACTCGGTGAGGCTACGCCGGGGCGAAAGTCGTACTTGCGGCGGCATCATCCCCCGAGGCGGCTATTCCGCCGGCTCCGAGCGCTCCCGCGCCTCCACCTCCAGCGGTGCCGCGAAGTAGCCGTGAACCAGGCATTCCATCAAATATACCTTGATGAACGGCTCGATCCCGCCCAGCCGCTGGTACTGCTCCACGTGCACCAGTTCGTGGGGGATCACTGATTGGTATCCGGGTACGATGTAGATCCCGCGTCCCAAGGTCATTCCCGCCGGGCTGACCACCGGCAAGCCCCACTTCTGCGCCAGCCTCACTACCGCCTGGGGCACCGGCATGGGCACGACATTCACCTCCAGCACCCGGATGCCCTCCGGCTCCTCGATCTCCAGCTTCCGCGCGAATTCCAGCGCCTCTTCCGAAAGCGGCGCTCCCTCCGCCAGGATTCTCCGCTCCTGCTCCTGCGCCCATCTCGCTGTCGCCGGGGCCACCCCGGCTGCCAGCGTGAGCGCGAGGCCGAGCGGGAAGATCATGCAAACTGTTCGGCCAGCACGGCCTTGCTGTAGTCACGGTTCATCCGCGCGATGTGATCCACGCTGATTTCCTTCGGACAGGCGGCTTCGCACTCGTAGTGGTTGGTGCAGTTGCCGAAGCCCTCGCTGTCCATCTGCCTCACCATCGCCAGCACGCGCTTCTCGCGCTCCGGCTGGCCCTGCGGCAGGTGGCCGAGGTGCGACACCTTCGCGGAGACGAAGAGCATCGCACTCGCGTTCGGGCAGGCCGCCACGCAGGCACCGCAGCCGATACAGGCCGCGGCGTCGAAGGCGGCATCTGCATCCGGCTTGGGGATCGGGATCGTGTTCGCATCCACCGCCGAACCGGTGCGGATGTCGATATAACCGCCGGACGCGATGATCCGGTCGAAAGAACTCCGGTCCACGATCAGGTCGCGCAGGACCGGGAAGGAGTTCGCTCGGAACGGCTCGATCCAGATCGTGTCGCCATCGCGGAATTTCCGCATGTGGACCTGGCAGGTCGTCGTGCCGCGCTCCTTGCCGTGAGGCACGCCGTTGATCGTTAGCGAGCAGGTCCCGCAGATGCCCTCGCGGCAGTCGTGGTCGAAATGGATCGGCTCGCCGCCTTCGCTAATGATCCGCTCG
>CAMLOZ010000573.1 GCA_946481625.1 uncultured Haloferula sp.
TAGGCATGGCTCGCTCAGCGCAGGATGAAGGGCACGCCCATCTCCTCCAACGCCTTCTTTTCCTCCTGCAAATACCGGTCGCCGAGCTTGCCGAAGCCACCCTCCTTGCGGAACTTCCCAATGAAGGCATTCACCTTCCCCTTCAGGTCCTCATTCCCTTTCCGGATGCCGACCGCCCAGTTTTCCTGCACGAAGGCGTTGAGCAAGGCTTCGGTCGTGTCGGGATTCTCCTTGTGATAGCGGTAAATACTAAGCTGGTCGTAGATGAAGGCATCGGCGCGGCCCTGGGCCACTTCGAGGACACAGGCCGGTTCATCGCTGAAGGCGGCCAGCTTGGCCCCCGGTAGATTCGCCGCGGACCAGGATTCCCCGGTGGTGCCCGCCTTCACCGCGATCCGGGAGCCGTCTCTCTTCAAGTCTTCCACCGATTGGATTTTCGAGTCCTTGCCGACGAGGATCGACAAGCCGGTGAAGGCGTAGGGTTCGGAGAAGTCGATCGATTGGCGGCGTTCCTCCGTGGCGGTCATCGAAGAAATCACCACATCCACGTTCCCGGACTTCAGCGCGGGGATCAGGCCGCTGAACTCCATCGGCACGATTTTGAGGGGGCGACCGAGATCCGCGGCGAGGGCTTCGGCCATTCTCACGCCGACCCCGTCGGGGTTGCCCTGCGCGTCCTTCATCTCGAAGGGCGGATAGGTCAACTCCATCCCGACGCGGAGGGAGTTGTCGGACTTCCCGCAGGCTGCGAGAAGGCAGGAGAACAGAAGGAGGATCAGGCGCGGCATGGTCGGATGCTAACGGGGATTCCGGACTTGGGCAGGTCTTTTCGCGAGCAGGCAACCTGCCAGATTGCGGCTGACTTTCCGGCCCGCATCGTCCCATGATGCCCTCGGCCCATGGACCACGACGCCTTTTTCCAAGACCTCCTCGCCGCTGTCGAACAGCAACTCGCCGCGCCGCAGACGTGCTATGTCGCGAAGACCTTCGACCGGCTCACCGCCGGGGGCATGAGCGTGGAAGACGCGAAGGAACGCATCGCCGCCTGTCTCGGCGAGGAGACCGACGCGATGTGGCGGAGGAAGAAGGGCTTCGACGAAAAGAGCTACCGCGAAAAACTCGAGGCGATCCGGGCGGACGAAAAGTTCGAGGAAGGCGACGAGGAGGAATGAGATTTCCGCCTTCGACAAACCGGCAGCCCGCGCCTACAGAACCCGCGCCCATGCCTCCGCAAGCCACCGCCCGTTCCCCTTTTGCCGGCTGCCTGATCCTGATCCTGGCGGTCGGGATGCTCGTGTGCCTGATCGGTTTCGCCGCGTGGCTGCCTTTCAAACAGGCGTCGGAGATCGAGAAATTCACCGCCTCCTCCCCTTCGCCGCTGCCCGTGGAGGCGATCGAGGGCAACGAGGCGAAGATCAACCAGCTCTCCGAGCGGCTCGAAACCTTCCGCACCGAACTCCAGGGAGACCCGGCCAAGCCCGCCCGGATCGAGTTGAGCGCCGAAGACATCAACCTCGCGATCGCCGCCTACGATCCCGGCAAGCAGCTCCGCGGAAGCTTCCGGGTGAAGGAGATCACCAAGGACGCCCTGGTGATCGACATCTGCTACAAGCTCAACGGCCGCCCGCGTCTCGCCAGGGAGGGCGAGGACGGACCGATCACCTCCGATCCCCGCTACCTGATCGGCACCTTGAAAGGCCGCCCGCAGCTCGGGCGGAAGGAACTTGCCCTGCACGTCGATTCGCTGGCCGTGCCGGGCGGGGTCCCGGTCGCGGACGGATTCATGCAGCATTTTTCCAGCCTGCGGCTTTTCGAGTCCTACCTGAAAGATCCGGTGCTGGGTCCGGCAATGGCCACGATGACCCGTGCCGAACTGGAGCCCGGGAGAATGGTCCTTGCCCGCATTCCCGGCGAGACGCCGCCGGAGGTGGTCGGCGACGCGGATTTCCAGCAGGGCGGCGGACGGGTTATCAAATGGCTGGGAATCGGAGCCTGTCTCTTCCTTGCTTTTGCGGCCACGATGGTGTTTGTGGGACTCCGCAGACAGCGCCGTGCCGCGAAATCCGGCCAGACAAGCCCGGGCGGCGGCGGCGCTTGATTGCGGGATTGCCCGGGATTTCCGGAAATCCCGCGCTTCTGAAATCGAACGCCCCATGAAAGCCACCACCCGTTCCACCCTCGTCCTGCTTGGCATGGCGACCGCCCTTGTCGCCCAGGAACCCGCTCCTGCCACCGCCGCTACCCCGCCGATCGCGATCGGCGATGCGCCCGCGGTCATCTCTCCCGTCGTGGAGAAGCCCGCTGAAAAGACGGAAGAGAAGGCCCCCGAGGCACCGAAGCCCGACCCGATCAAGGCGGAGCAGGAGAAGCTGTCGGTCGAAAACAACCTCGCCGCCGAGCGCCTGAAAGCGGAAACGAACGCGATCCGCGAGGAGATCACGAAGCTCAAGATGGAGAAGGAGCTTCTCGCCGAACGCATCGCGCTGGCCGCCACCAAGCGCCAGGCCGCCGAGGAGGAGGAGAATGCCAAGGTCGAGGCGGAGAGCGCGAAAATCATGCGCGAAGCCTCGCTGGCCAAGGCCCGCGCCGAACTTCTCACCAACGAGCTCAAGGCCGTGCAGAGCCAGTCCGGCATCGAGATCAGCAAGCTGCAGAACCAGATCTCGGCCTACGAGATGGAAGGAAAGCGCAAGGGCTACGCCGACGCCAAGCCGGTCTACCTTGAGAATCCGCTGAAGGACGACGGCACCCTGGTCATCTCCGACCGCCGCATCGCCCTGAACGGCCTGATCACCATGGCTACCGCGGACCACATCACGGACCGCATCGACTTCTACAACAACGCCGACCGCAAGCTGCCGATCTTCATCGTAATCGACGAGTCGCCGGGCGGCTCGGTGATGGCGGGCTATCGGATCCTGAAGGCGATGGAATCCAGCGATGCTCCGGTGCATGTGGTGGTGAAGTCCTTCGCCGCATCCATGGCCGCGGGGATCACCACGCTGGCCAAGGAGTCCTACGCC
>CAMLOZ010000574.1 GCA_946481625.1 uncultured Haloferula sp.
GGGAGGAAAGACGCTGCACCTCCTTGGCCCGCAGGCGCTGCTTCTCGACATACACGCCGGACATGAAGAGATCGAGATGCTCGTTGAGAACCGGTTGGTTGGAAGTCACGATGTACTCCTTCTCCACCAGCTTCGACGGGTGCATGAGCTGCTGCGAAAGATCCCCGTCATTGGTGAGGATCAACATGCCCTCCGAGTCGCGGTCGAGCCGGCCGACGTGGTGGAGATGCTGGAGAGCCGGGGGGAGGATCGTGTAGATCGTGTCCCGGCCCAACTCGTCCTCGCGCGAACAGACATAGCCGCGCGGCTTGTAGAAGAGCACCGTGCTGGTCTGCTTCGCCTGCACCCGCTTCCCGTCCACCCGCACGAAGTCGGAGGGCTCCACCCGTTGGGCGGGGTTCAAGCAGGGCTTGCCGTTGATCTCGACATGGCCTTCCTGCACCAGAGCGTCGCAGGCTCGGCGCGATCCGACCCCGCAGGAGGCGAGGAACTTGTTCAAGCGGATGCCTTCGGACATGGTGGAGTGGAGCTAAGGAAAGTGGAGCGACCGGCGGTGAAACGCAAAGAGCGCAGGCCCTTGCGGAACCTGCGCGCCTGCGGAAAAAATTCGGATGAAGACGGGCTTCAGGCCTCGCCCTTGGTCTTGGGCAGGCCGATCGGGCTGCGACCGTCCTTCCAGACGCCGCGCTCCTTCATGAGCTTCACGCGCTCGAAACGCTTCATCACGGAGCGCTTGCCTTCGGCGCCGCCTTTTGCCTTGAGACTGTTGTGCTTGGACATGGGAAAATCGGGAATGCTCTACGCGGGGCGCGGAAGCTAGGAAGGTCCGGCCTCCTTGGCAATGGGAAAATCGAAGTGCCGGGCGAAAAGTGCCATTTGGGAAAAGTTCCAAGTAAGAAGTGACAAGTTCCAAGGAAACAGCCTGGGAGGCTGGATACCGGAGGTTCTCATGCCTTTGTTGGCACTTCGGACTTTTCACTTGGAACTTCAGGCGGTGCCGAACAACCGGTCGCCCGCATCCCCCAAGCCCGGCAGGATGTACCCCCGGTCGTTCAGGCCGCGGTCGATGGCGGCGGTGAAGACCGGAACCTCCGGCCACGCGGCCTCGAAGGTGGCAATCCCCTCCGGTGCGGCGACCAGGCACGCGAAACGCAGGTGCGTGGCACCGAGGTCCACCAGCCGCTTGACGGCTTCCACCGCCGATCCGCCGGTTGCCAGCATCGGGTCGAGCAGGATCACTTCGCTCTCGGCGAGGGTGGGTGGGGTCTTGATGTAGTAGGGCTCAGGCTTGAGTGTCTCCTCGTTGCGGGCCAAGCCGATGTGGGCCACGGCCGCATCGGGCAGAAGGTCGAAAAATCCGTCCAGGAACCCGAGCCCGGCCCGCAGGACCGGGGTGAGAATGACCCGGCGGACCAGTTCATACCCCCCGGTCACCTCCAGCGGCGTCTCGCAACTCACCACCCGGGTTTCGAACCCGGCGGTCACGGCCGGAACCATGAGCGAGGCGATGCGCCGCAGGCGCTGGCGGAATTCAGGGCCGGGACAACTCCGGCAGCGGAGGCCGGTCAGCTCGGCCTGGACTAGGGGATGATCGACGACATGTACCACGCTCCCTTAGAAAGCGCGATCCGTGCCGCGAGGCAAGCGCTTGCGAAAGGAATGGTTCATCCCGCCCCGGAGCAGCCTTGGGCACCCGGGGCCCGTCTCCTCAACCGAGGCACTCCTTGATGTACGCGATGCCCTTCGTGTAAACCTCCTCCGGGGCCGGGAAGAGATCGCGCCAGACGCGGGTGGCGGCGGCGAGTTCCGGCAGCGCGCGGCCGAAGGCCTCGATGGTGAGCCAGCCGGTGTAGCCTTCCTCCTTCAGCACGGCGATGCTCTCCTTGATCTGGGCGTGACCGGTGCCGGGGGTGCCGCGGTCGTTTTCCGAGATGTGCACGTGGCCCACGCTCTTGATGTGCTTGCGCAGGGACTGGGCGGGGTGCTTCTCCTCGATGTTCGCGTGGAAGGTGTCGAACATCGTGGTGAAGTTCGGGTGATCCACCAGCGCGGCGTAGTCGGCACCCTGCTGCATGGTGGTGATGAAGTAGCATTCGAAACGGTTGAGCCACTCGATCACGAGCTTGACGCCGGCTTCCTGGGCATAGTCGGCCACCTTGCGATGGACCTCGGCGGCGCGCTTCCATTCATCCTGGGTCACGCCGAAGCCGGAGAAGACGCCGAGCGGCTGATGATAGGGGCCCATCAGGATCTCCGTCCCGGCGGCGTGGCAGGAGTCCACGATGCTCTTCAGGTAATCCACGCCCGCGGCGCGGTGCGAGGCCTCCGGACTGCATGGGCTGTGGGCCTCGTCCGGGATCACCGTCACGGCGGTCGAGCGCAGGCCTTGGTCGCGGAGGGCGTCGCCAACCTTCTTGTAGAGAGGAACATCGGCAGCGAAAATCGGCAGCTCTACGCCATCGTAACCGGCTCCCTTGAGAGACGAGAGGAGGTGGAATTGATCTTCCTGGAGCTGGCCGGTCCAGAGGAGAAGGTTGAAGCCGATTTTCATGGTGCCGCACTCCCTAATTGCCGGGGATCGGGGCTGCCATTCCAATTTGCGTCAAATTGTGATTTTGCTTCCGTTTTTGTGAGATTTTTTCTGAATCGCCCCGTTCTCATGCTAGACCTCATCCACGGCGAGCCAAGCTGGTGTCTATCCCACGACCGGGTTAGACTCTGGGTGACCCGGCTTGGAGGTCACATGGCACCCGTCGAATTCACCTTGGGCGAGCGCAAGGTTTCTCCCTACGGCCTCTCGCCTTGGCAGGCTTCCGGGATCGAGGCGTCGATGCCGGTGCTGTTGAAGGTGCTGCGGGGGGACTTCCTCTGTTTTCCCTTCGGCCCGCAGGAGGGGGCTCCGCCTCATGGGGCTTCGGCCAATGCGGAGTGGCAGGTCGTGGCCGGCGGCGATGCCGTGCTTCACCTGGGGGTGGATGATCCGGATTCGGGGGCATGGATCGAGAAGATCCTGACCCTCCGG
>CAMLOZ010000575.1 GCA_946481625.1 uncultured Haloferula sp.
TCCTGCTGCTACCGAACCACGTGACCTGGGCGGATGCCTTTTTCCTCACCGCCGCCTGCCCGCGCCCGGTGCGCTTCGTGATGGAGCAGGGCTTCATGGGCCAAGCCGCCATCCGGGTCTTCTGCCAGCTCTTCGACACCCTGCCGATTTCCTCCAGCAAACCCCGCGAAGCCCTCAAGGCCTCCGTCGAAGCGCTCAAACGCGGCGACGTGGTGTGCATTTTCCCCGAGGGCCAGCTCACCCGCACCGGCACCCTGCAGGAATTGAAGCGCGGGTTCGAACTGATCGCCCGCCAGGCCGGGTGCCCGTCCATCCCGGTGTGGTCCGACGGCGCATGGGGCTCGATCTTCTCCTTCGAAGGCAACCGCTTCTTCCGCAAGATCCCCCACCGCCTGCGCTACGGGATCTCGGTCGCGTTCGGCAGGCCGCTCGGCCCGGATGAGGCATGGCATCATGGCGGCCTCCGCGATGGCCCTGCACGAGCGGGCCGGCCCTTCGGCCCTGCGCGCGAACGCCCTCCAACTCGCGGCCGTGAATGCGCTGCCGCGCGGCGGGGACTTCGGGATTCTGAAAGGCGATCCTTTGCCCGCCTCGCTGCCTGCCTTGGCGGAATACGAAAATATCTTCGGCACGATCCCCCGTGAGTCCCATAGCCCGGATCCCTTCATCGACCGCTTCTGGCTGGGCGGCGAGGATCTCCGTCGCCACATCGAAATGTCGCCGCCATCCTCCGGAGGCGTCTTCTTCGATTTCAGCCCGCGCGCGAGTCAAGCGCTCGAACGCACCGACTGGGTGCACTGTCCCTGCCTCGCGATCGACGGCGTGGTGGTGGCGATGTCGATGCCCGATCCACCGCTCTCCCATCCGGGCTCCAAATCGCAGCCCGGCTCGAAAGCCGGGGCCCTCGGCATCGTCTTGCCCGGATTCGAGGTATTGAAGGAAGGCGAGGCGTGGATCGTTCGGGGACCGGCGGCACCGGACGGCATCGCCTTGCCTGCGGGCTATCGGGTCGATGAGCAGGGGTTCGTCATCGCAGATTGAGCGACTGCCTCTCCGCTCCCGATTTGCAATCCACGGGCGGATCGGCGATGGATAGATGCCAGTTGTTCCAAAATCCCGAAGCCATGAAACACGTCCTGAAGTTCATCGTCGCCGCCTCGACCGCCAGCATGCTCTCCATGTGCGGGGCAGGATATGATCGCGCCTCCCTCGATCCCCGGCCGAACGAAGGAGCGGTGGCGGCGGAACCGGCCTCGCGCTCGGGCAGTTCGCCGGAAGGAGGGTCTTCGTCGCCCGGCGGCGGCCGCGTGGCCCTGCCACCGGAGCAGCCACGCCGTTAGTCGGGGCCGGTCACGCGATCACGTAGGCAGCGCGAACTTGAAGATACGGGGATCCCGGGCATTGTCGGGCTTGCTGTTCCACCCCGTCCCCCCCGATGAAATTCACCCTGCTTGCCACGGCAGCGCTGCTGCTCGCCCCCGTGTCCGCCTTTGCGGCCGCACCGTCTCCGGTCGGAACCTGGGAAGTCAACCTGGCCGGTGCCGACCAAGGTATCGCCTACGTGACCTTCGAGGACGACCACGACTTCACCGCCTATGGCGTCAGCGCGGAATCCTTCGGACTCTTCACACTCTCCGGCACTTGGGCGGTGGATGACAAGGGCCTGCTGACCGGTTCCTACACCGAAACCATCAATGGCGCGGAGGTTACGGGCACGATCAGCGGCAAGGTCACGGCCAAGAAACTGAGCGGCAAGATCACCGCGACCAACGGCAATTTCAGCTTCGCGGGCACGCCCGAGAAGGAGACCCAGAACCTGAGCGGCTCCTGGACCGGCATTGCGGTGCTCGGTAAAACCCGCCTGTCCGAGATCTATCAGATCACGGGCACCGGGACACCCCACGTTTTCCAGATCACCGGCTTCGGCGTCTCCCCGACGGGTGGAGAGTTCGACATCAGCGGTGTCGCGCTAGCCGGCTCGAAGGGCAAGCTCCGCATTTTCGCCCTCAGCGAGTATCCGTGGGCGGAAACACCCGGTGCGACAAACCTCTCCGGCGTCATCAACGTCGGGAAGACGAAGGGATTGCTGCGCGGTTTCGAGACCACCGGACAGCCGATCAAGATATCGCTCCGGCGCTGAGTCTCAGGTGGAAGCAGAACACTCCAAATGAAGAAGCCCGGCAGCATCTGCCGGGCTTCTTCTTTGGAAAAGCGCAACCTTGAACCTCAAGGAATCCAAGGAGCTACACATCGTCAGGCTCGGCCGAGCTTCCGGTTCTGATCCCAAACTCGAACTCGGACAACCAAAGGTCCTCCTCGTCGTCCTTTATCTTATTCTTCTTATTGAAGATTTTTACAACCCGGTTCCATGGAGTCCGTGCTCCAAGGATCAGGGAGAACTCGTCCGGATCCAACGCGCCGTTTGCATCCAGATCCGCGAGGAAGAACTGGCGGGGACGGGAAGGCGACATGAACTTGCGACCACCGAAGGACTTGGCGTATTCGGTAAGGGTGACACCCTCTGTGGTCTCGTCGCTATCCATGTATTCGTAGCGGTGCATGATCACCACTTCCGCCAAGCGCCCCCCATGGCCCAGGAAATATTCCTCGTAGGTCAGAGCTCCGCTCGCGTCGGTGTCGATCTGCCGGAAACGCTTCGCCCACACTGCCTCCTTGCCGGTGCCGTCCCCAAAGGTGGTGATAACGAGATCGGCGGATTTTGCAGACTCTCCCCCGGCCGAGGTGGCCGTCACATTGTAAGTGTAAGTCGTGGAGAGCGTAAGACCGATGTCTTCGAAGGTCGTGCCGGTGATATCCTCCTCCACCACCTCGTCATCACGATAAATGGTGTAGCTGGTGGCTCCGTCCACCGAGTTCCATGCGAGGCTCACAGAGGTGGAAGTAATATCGGTCGCCCGGAGGTTGGCCGGTGCTCCGGGGGTATCGACGGGAGACGCTGAGGCGGCAGGCGATGAAAGCGTCGATTCGCCATCGATGTTGAGCGCGGAAACCCTGTA
>CAMLOZ010000576.1 GCA_946481625.1 uncultured Haloferula sp.
GGCGGGCCACGGTCATCGGCGGACCGGGCGGCAGGCGGGGCGGCGCGGCGGCGGTAGCCTTCCGACTCGGTGGTGTCGCGGTAGTAGTCGAGACCATAGACGAGGTTGCCGGGGCCGAGCGGGGATTCAAGGGAGAGGTCGAAGCCCAAGGTATCGATCTCCGCGATCTGGTAACGACGGTCGGTGAAGCTGCGGTACTGGGCCTCCGAATCGCGGGTCGTCTGGTAGGAGACCGTGGCGTTCCAGCGCTTGATGAAGGCGGAGTCCTCGTTTTCCTGCTCCACGCGGATGTAGGTCAGCGAGCGTTCCTGGTCGTAGGTGCGGGCAAGCCAGGTGCCGGGCTGCGCGACGTGGCCGGAATGCTGCCAGCCGGGATTGAAGACGGTCGAGTGCCAGCGCGAGATCGCATCCTGGTTCACCTGCTGGTGGACGAGGGTGAGCGTGGTCTGCGCGTTCAGCGCCATGTCGAAGCGGAAATCGAGGTCCTGTTCGGGGTAGCCGGTGTTGCGCATCAGGCCGACCGCGGAGTCGCGGATATCCCCGTAGTCCTTGGCGGAGACGCCGAGCATCACGCCATATTCGCCGCCGATACCGAAGGAGCTTTCGATGCGGCCGATGTGCGAGTCATCGCCATTGCTGCGGTATTCGTAGTAAGCGGCACCGTGGTTGAAGAACTCGCCGTCGGCCTCGTTCCGGAAACTCGAGGACTTGGTGAAGACGTTCATCGTGCCGCCGATGGCATCCGAGCCGTAGAGGACGGAGCCCTGGCTTTTCACCAGCTCGACGTGGTCGATGGAAAAAGGATCGATGGTGTTCCAGTACTGGACGGGGCCGCTGCGCCATGCGGAATTGTTGATGCGCACGCCATCGACCATCAGGAGGTTCTGGCGACCGGTGAAGCCGCGGACGTAGGGGGAGCCGTGGCCATTAGCGGTCTTTTGTACAAGGACGCCCGGAGTAAATTGGAGCGCCTCGGGGAGGGTCCGGCGCTTGTTTTCCTCGATGAACTTCGCGTCGAATTCCTCGACGGTGTAGGGCACGTCCGTTTCGGCGGTTTCCGTGCGGGAGGCGGTGACGATAACGGGCTTCAGCGCGTCCTGGGCCTGTGCCGCGAACGGCACAAGGGGCAAGAGGAGGATTTTTCTCATCGGTAGGACCGGAACGAACCAGCCGCCGATCTCTTAGGGAAAAAATTCTCAATGTTCCCGGGGGCCGTCCCCGCGGTCTTCGCTGCCGTTTTGAAGTTCCCGCAGGACGGCGGTTTCGCGCTTGGTCATCTTGTAGGGGCCGGCGACATCCACGGGGAGATCGGCACCCCGCCGGGTGCGGCAGGAGTAGGCCGACATGGAGTCCAGGTAGTAGAGGATCATGTACTGGCGGTCCTCGCTGGAGGTTTCCGCAATGAAATCCGGCAGGCCCTCGTCACGGAGGAATACGCGGAGCGATGGATGCGCCGCCGACTGGTAGACGAGCCGACGGTGGCCGAGGGTCTCCGGTGCATTCCGCACCAGCATGATCCGGTCCTGGGCAGCGCGTTCCGAGCGCCCGATTTCCTCGTCGAACGGGGAGCAGGCGGCAAGCAGCAGCGGTGCGAGCAGGAGAAGCTTCATGGTGGTACCATTACGGCGGGCATCAGGTGGCTATTGCGCTGGCGGTCTTCCTCGATCCGCCGTTGCAATGCCCGCACGTTCGGACGGTTTGCTTCCGATTCAATGAAAAATGCGGTCTCGAGGGGAACGAGGAATTCCACTGCCGAATTCACGCCCACGAGCTGGCCGTGGGCATCGATGACGGCCCCGCCGCTATCGCCGGGCTCGAGCGGGATGTCGTGCTTGAAGCGGGTGCCGTTCTTTTTGCCGGGAGGGATGCCGGTGACGAGTTTTCCCGGCTCGCTGCGGAAGCCGGTGGCGATGCCCGAATGGATCACGGGGGTGCCTGCGGGCAGCCAGCGGTCCGGTGAGGTCCAAGTGTAATAGCGGGGAGTCGCGACGGGGATATGGAGCAGCGCGAGGTCCGTGGAGGCGGAGCGCCAGACGATCCGGGCTCTCGTGGCCCGGAGTCCGCCCTGCTGGCCGTGCACGACGAAAACATTCCGGCCTTCCGAGCGGGAGAGCACGTGGTCGGCGGTGATGAAGTAGCCGTCCGGCGAGATGGGGACCGCCGAGCCGCCGTCGGCATCGTCGGGGCCCTGACCTTGGGTGAAGCGGCTTTCGACCCAAGGAGAGAGTTCGTCCTTGCCCGAGATGACGACCGCGGTGAGGCGGGCGGCGGCCTGCCGAAAGACGGTCCGGCCCGGTTCGGCGGGATCCGGCGGCGGGGCAGGCGGGGTTACGGTACACCCGCTGAGGAGGGCTGCGGCCATGGCGGCCGTGATCAGGCGGGTGAAGAGTAGCATCCGGAGAAAATGAAGCAAAAGAATGGCCGGTTCTCACGCGATTTCTTCCGCGCCGTCAAGAACCGCGGAGATCGCGGCGCGGTCGGCCGGAGGGATCACGATGGTGGCGAGTTGCGAGGTGCAAATCCATTCCTCCCCGGGGCGGGGCGAGGCCGCGGGATGGTCTGCGGGGCAGTGGTGGAGATGGAGGCTGACGCGGTAGCGGGTGATGCCGTACTTGCGCCGGTGAAGCAGGGGTAGGGCGGCGATGCGGGCCTTCTCGCGAACGGGAAGACGCCACATGCCCTCGCGGCGGCCCTTGCCTTGGAGCGACATGAGGAGGCGGCCGCGGTCGAGGGCGAAAAGCACGTGCTCGTCGATCTCCTCGATGGTCTGGCGCTTGGCCTTCACGGGCAGCGCGGCGGGCTCGGCGGTGCGGCAGAACGCGGCGACGGGACAGGAGAGGCAATCGGGCACGCCCGGACGGCAGCGGGTTTGGCCGAGCTCCATGAGAGCGGAGTTGAAGGCGCGCGGATGATCGCGGTCGAGGAGTTGGCCGGCGGTCTCCCAGAGCCATTTCTGCATCGGCGAGGAATCGACCGGATCGGCGCGGTCGAAGAGGCGGGTGAGGACCCGG
>CAMLOZ010000577.1 GCA_946481625.1 uncultured Haloferula sp.
CGATGGCATCCTCGAAGCGGAGAACGACGAGGGCGAGCCCTTCCTCGAGAAGAGACTGATGGAAACGGCCGAGGAGTGCCGCGGCGAATCGCTGGAAGGGATGCTCGATATCGTCCTGGCGCGGGTGCTGCAGTACTCGGACGGCCATCACTTCGACGATGACGTGTGCTTGCTCGGGATGGAACTGGTCCCCTTGCCGAGCGTGGCGGCGGCGCAGGCAAAGTAGCGCCGGATCATTTCCACGTGTCCCACAGCAGCTTCACCGTCATCGCGAAGACGACCGTCAGGAACACCGGCCGGATGAAGCCCGCGCCCTTGCGGATCACCATCCCGGATCCCAGCCGCGCCCCGGCAAGTTGCCCGCCGATCATCGCGCCCGCGGCCGCAAAATGGACCGATCCGTTGGCGAGGAAGATGCAGAGAGATCCGAGGTTGCTCGCGAGATTCGCCGCCTTGGTATAGCCGGTGGCCCCCTTGAGATCCAAACCCAGCAACGCCACCACGCCGAGGGTCCAGAAGGAGCCCGTTCCCGGACCGAAGAAGCCGTCGTAGAATCCCAGCGCCACACCGAACAGGATGGCGAAAGGCAAGGGCGACATCTTGCGCTCGCCCGCTTGGATGCCGAATTTCCGGTTGAGCGCCGTATAGACCGCCACCGTGGCGAGCAGCCACGGGATCAGCTTCTCCAGCAGGTCCTTGCTCAGCACGCTCACCGCGTAGGCCCCGCCCATGCTCGCGATGAAGCTGAACACCACCGCCAGCTTCAGCCCGGGGGTGGACATCAGCCCCGCCCGCGCATAGCGGCACACGGCCATGGTGGTGCCGAATGAAGATTGCAGCTTGTTCGTGCCTAGCGCCACCTGCGGCGGTATCCCCGCAGCAAGCAGCGCCGGCACCGTGATCAGGCCCCCGCCACCCGCCACGGCATCGATGAAGCCGCCGGCAAATCCGGCGATGACCAGCAGGAGATAGACGTATGGCTCCATCGGCGGCTCACTCCTTCACGGCCATCAGACGATACATCAGCGGCAGCTTCGGGACTCCGTCGGGCATCGTCCATTTCCTGCCCGGTAGCGGCTTCATCTCCGCGAAGGGCTTCCAGCCGTTCGAGTAAAGATACTCGTGGTAGTGCCGCAAGCGCAGCCCGGAATCCAGCACGGCCCCGAGGATCTCACCCATGCTCCGCTGGAATTCGTAGCACGGGTTCGGGTTCACGAAAGGCTCCGAAGCCTTCACTTCACCGGACGCCACCAGGCCTCCGCTGGAATCCCCGACATAGTCGGAGATCCCGATCTCCCAATGCAGCGGCTCCAGCATGCTGTAGTCATATTTCGGCACCGCCTTCTCGTCGAAGATCATCGCCACCTGATGGAACTCGACGCACACGAAGCGCCCGCCCGGTTTCAGAATGCCCGCCACCAATTGCATCCAGCGTTCGAGATCGGACAACCAGCACAGGGCACCGTAGGAGGAAAACACGATGTCGTACTGCCGTCCTTCCGCGACCGCCGCTTCGAGCCATGGATAAACATCGGAGCGCTCGAACTCCGCCGGGATGCCGGAATCCGCCGAGAGCTGCTTCGCGAAGGCGATCGCCTCGTCGCTGATATCCACTCCCGTCACGCTTGCTCCCAGCGCCGCGATCGAGAGCGTATCCTGTCCGGAATTGCACAGCAGGTGAAGCACCTCCTTGTCCCGCACCTCGCCTAACAGCTCAAGCTCCTCCGGGAAGAGCGTGCTGCCGCCGTCCCGCAGGAAGCCTGCCTGGTCCGGCTTATGCGAGTTGTGCCGCACGGTGGCGGCATTCCAAGACAGCCGGTTGATCTCGTGCAGGTCGTTGCGCACCATGGCGCGAGGGGATCGGGAACCGGTCACGACGTCAATCACGGCGTCTCACTCCCCCGCGGGCGAAACGCGGATGAACAGCTTCTGCGCGGCTCCCACCGGCAGGCCCGCCAAAGGGATCGCCATGTTGGTGGTCGTCGCGGGCCAACTCGCGGCCTTCCAGGTGCCGATGGGGAACCAGCCTTGCAGGTTCACCGATGCCTCCAGGTCGTAAGACCTTCCCGGAACCGTCTTCACCGCCGCGGTTGCGGTCGCCGCATTCTTGGTCACCCCCAGACCCATCAGCACGCTGCCGGCATTCGTCGGATCGGTGCCCGCCGCGTGCTCTTCCGCATTGGTCATCCCGTCGCCATCCGTATCCACGTTGCCCGCGAGTCCGGCCAAAGTCGCCTTGTACACGAGTTCCCAGCTATCCGGCAGACCGTCCGCGTCCTCGTCTTCTTTTCCGCCGAAGCCGATCGAGATCGAGAAGTAGTAGTTACGGGTCAGGTTGGTGAGTTGGTAGCCCTTCGGCACCGGAGCCTGTCCCGCGGCCACGATGCTGCCGACGTTCGTCACATCGTAGCTGTAGTAGATCTGGTCGCCGCCATCCGTATAGGAAACCACCCCCGCACCGGTGCCGCCGGTGCCATCCGGGAAGGAATCGGTGAACCCCGCTGCGAGCTTCTCGCCCGGTGCCAGCGTCACCCGCGCCGCGTTGGCGAAGGGAAAGGTATTCACCCCGAGCGCGTAGCCCGTCCGGGTCGTGCCCACCGCCAGCACGGTGAAGTCATTGTCCGCATTCACCTTCACCAGGAAGGGCGTCACCGGATCGACCGTGCGCGAGGCGTGGAAGCGGAAGTTATCCACCGTCAACGTCATCGTCGTGCCGGTAGTGTTGGTGAAAGTATCCGTCTCGTTGATCACCAGGTTCGAGTTCGCGCCGTCGGCGGCGGCTCCGGCTGCCGCGACAGGACCGTTCCCGACTTCGTAGCCGGTGATGATGTAGCTGATCGCGAACTGGTAGTTCCGGTTGAGGTTCGTGTAGAGTTCGGTCCCGTGGTCCGGCATCTGGCCCAGCGTCACCGAGCCACCGTCCGCATCCGTCTCGCCGCCGCCATACCAGATCTCCGCCCCGCCGAAATCCCAGTCGATGATCCCCGCCACGCTGCC
>CAMLOZ010000578.1 GCA_946481625.1 uncultured Haloferula sp.
ACCATTCAGTCAACTGCCACCATGAATACTCCGATTGATGAAGATGGGGAGTATCGTCTCCCCGACACTCCGGAGGCCCCGGCCTCCAAGTTCCACACACGCCTGGCGATCATGCTGCTGGGCGTCGGAGCCGCAGCCGCGGGGCTCCACTTCGGGCCGCGCGCCCTGGCGAAGGATGCCGCACCGGCCAGCGTTGCGGCGCAACTGCCTCAGGTGACCGTCGCGCCGGTTGAACAACAGACGGTGACCCATCACCGCGAACTCCTCGGCCGGGTCGACGCCCGCGAGACGGTCGAGGTCCGGCCGAGGGTTTCCGGTCATATCGAGGAAGTCCGCCTGCAAGCCGGCCAGATCGTCGAGAAGGGTGACGTGCTCTTTGTGATCGACCCGCGGTACTACCAGGCCCAGCTCGAGTCCGCCATTGCCGCGGTGGAGCGCGCGAAGGTCCGCGTCAGCATCGCCGAGAGCGAAGCCAAGCGCACCGCCAGCCTGGTCTCGGCCCGCGCCGTCTCGATCGAGGAATCGGAAACGCGCAATTCCCGCCTCGCGGAAGCCCGCACCGAACTCCAGTCGGCGGAAGCCGCCCTCGCTTCCGCCAAGCTCGACATGGAGCACACCACCGTGCGCTCCCCGATCCGCGGCAAGGTCAGCCGGGCTCTCGTCACTGCGGGCAATCTCGTCTCCGGCAATCCCGGCGGCGCCACCCTCCTGACCACCGTCGTTTCCGTCGGCGACGTGTATGTCTATGCGGATGCCGACGAAACCACCGCGCTGACCTTCGACCGTCTCCGCAGGGAAGGAAGCCTCGCCGAGGAGGGGGGCAAGGTGATCGTGGAGATGCAGGTGGGCGATGAAGACGGCTTCCCGCACCGGGGCTACATCGAGTCCACCGACAACCGCGTGGACCCCGCCACCGGCACCCTCGTGTATCGCATGGTCTTCCCGAACCCCGACGAGAAGCTGGTGCCCGGGCTCTTCGCCCGCGTCCGCCTGCCCGTCAGTTCCCCGACCCCCGCCCTGATGGTCAGCGAGCGCGCGATCGGCACGAACCAGAGCCAGAAGTTCGTCCTGACCGTTGCCGCCGATAACACGGTGAACTACCGCAGCGTGAAGCTCGGCCCCGTCCTCAATGGCAAGCGCGTGATCCATGAGGGCATCCAGAACGGCGACCGCGTCATCGTGAACGGTCTCCAGCGCGTGACCGCCGGCATGATCGTGGATCCCGGCGTGGCGGTGAACTGAGCCATTCACCGGACCTTATTCCTACCCTGCCCGGAGCTGCATGCTCCGGGCGGCCGGGGACGCTTTGTCCCGATTTTCCGGCCTCCAACGAGTCCCTCCTATGAACTTCTCCGATTTCTTCATCAAGCGCCCGATCTTCGCGGGCGTGCTCTCCATCGTCATCTTCCTCATCGGCGCGATCTCGTTGTGGCGCTTGCCGGTGAGCGAGTATCCCGAGGTCATCCCGCCCACCGTCGTGGTCCGCGCCAGCTACCCGGGCGCGAACCCGAAGACGATTGCCGAGACGGTCTCCACTCCGCTCGAGCAAGCGATCAACGGCGTCGAGAACTCGCTCTATATGTTCTCGCAAGCGACCAGCGACGGCGTGATGACCCTCACCGTCACCTTCAAGCTCGGCACCGATCCGGACATGGCCCAGGTGCAGGTGCAGAACCGCGTCGCGCAGGCCTTGCCCAAGTTGCCGGAGGAAGTGCGCCGCATCGGCGTGACCACCGTGAAGAGCTCGCCCGACCTCACCATGGTCGTCCACCTGCTTTCACCCGACGGCCGCTATGACGACATTTTCGTCCGCAACTACGCCACGCTGCAGGTCCGCGATGTCCTCACCCGCCTGCCCGGCGTCGGCCAGGTCCAGCTCTTCGGTTCCGGCGACTACGCGATGCGCATCTGGCTTGACCCGAACAAAGTCGCCTCGCGCGGCATGACCGCCGGCGACGTGGTCGCGGCGATACGCGAGCAAAACATCCAGGTGGCAGCGGGATCGGTCGGCCAGCAGCCGAATCCGAACGCGACCGATACCGAACTGCTCATCAATACCAAGGGCCGCCTCGTGACGGAGGAAGAGTTCGGCGAGATCGTCCTCAAGATCGGCTCCCGCGGTGAGCGCACGCTCCTGCGCGATGTCGCCCGCATCGAGCTCGGCGCCTCCGAGTACGCGCTGCGCTCGCTGCTCAGCAACAAGACCGCTGTAGCCATCCCGATCTTCCAGCTTCCCGGTTCGAACTCGATCGCGCTCTCCAACTCCGTTCGCGAGACGATGGAGAAGCTGAAGAAGGACTTCCCGGACGGCCTCGACTACAAGATTGCCTACGATCCGACCGTCTTCGTGCGCCACTCGATCAAGGCGGTGGTGCACACGCTTCTCGAGGCCATCGCGCTCGTGGTGCTGGTGGTGATCCTCTTCCTCCAGACCTGGCGGGCCTCGATCATTCCCCTCGCCGCGGTGCCGGTTTCGCTCGTGGGCACCTTCGCGGTGATGAGCATGCTCGGCTTCTCGATCAACGCGCTCTCGCTCTTCGGTCTCGTGCTCGCGATCGGCATTGTCGTGGACGACGCCATCGTGGTGGTGGAAAACGTCGAGCGGAATATCGCGCTAGGCTATTCGCCCTTCGAGGCGACGAAACGGGCGATGCGGGAGGTGACCGGGCCCATCGTCGCGACCGCGCTGGTGTTGTCCGCGGTCTTCATCCCCACCGCCTTCATCAGCGGCCTCAGCGGTCAGTTCTACAAGCAGTTCGCCATCACCATCGCGATCTCGACGGTAATCTCGGCCTTCAACTCGCTCACGCTCTCCCCGGCCCTGGCCGCTCTGCTCCTGCGGGACCACCACGCGCCGAAGGATTGGCTCTCGAAGGCGATGGACAAGGCCTTCGGCTGGTTCTTCCGCCCCTTCAACCGCTTCTTCGAGTGGTCGTCCCGCAAGTATTCGAATGGCGTGAACCGTGTGGTGCGCCGCGGCGCGATCGCGATGCTC
>CAMLOZ010000579.1 GCA_946481625.1 uncultured Haloferula sp.
TGGCATCCACATTTCTTTTACAGCTCGGCAGGGCCGCAAGCGCGAGCGCTGGCAGACTCATCAGGCGGAGAGGAGTTGTCGCCTTCATGATTCGATTTCAACAGGGGTGGGAACGGCTTACAAGGGCATTTGTTTCACACACGATAAGTGATTGCCATACCGGAGTCGCCCTTCACAAATTTTTCACCGTGGCGCTGATGCTCCCGGCATGCACCGCTTCCCTCCGTGCAAACAGCAATCTTGGAACATCTCTCATCTGTCATACAGTCCGGGCCGTTGGAATGCCTTTCACAGCATGCCAAATTTCACACTTGTATGACAGCTTGAGGCATCCCACAACCCCTTCCGTCACCACCATGGCCACGCGCGGTCTTCTCACCACCTGCAGCTTTCAGGACACCCCTGGACCCCACCACGCCCAGCTTGAAAGCCAAGGTTTTGAAATCACCCGGGAGCGCGGGCCGCTCTCCGAGGCCCGGATGCTCGAGTTGGCCGGTGAATTCGACGCCTTCCTCTGCGGCGACGACGCGATCACCCGCGCCGTGATCGAGAAAAGCCTGCCGCGCCTGAAGGTGATCTCCAAATATGGCATCGGGCTGGACAAGATCGATGTGGCCGCGACGAAGGAACTCGGCATTCCCGTCCTCTACACGCCCGGGGTGAACCACACCACCGTGGCGGAGCACACCTTCTGCCTGCTCCTGGCAATGCAGAAAAACCTGGTCGAAACGGTGAATGCGACGCGTCAAGGCAAGTGGCTCCGGATCACCGGCCACGAGCTGTGGCGCAAGCGGATCGGGCTGATCGGGATGGGACGCATCGGTCAGGAAATGGCGCGACGGGCGCATGGCTTCGATATGGAAATCCACGGATTCGGCAACTTCTGGCCGGAGGACGTGGCTGCACAATACGGGGTGACCCGTCACGACACGGTGGAGTCGCTCTTCGCCGCCGTGGATATCGTCAGCCCGCACACCAAGCTCACCAAAGATACCCATCACCTGATCAACCGCGAGCGCCTGGCCCTGATGCCCGAAGGCTCTTATGTGGTGAACACCGGCCGCGGCGAACTCGCCGATTCCGCCGCCATCCTCGAAGCCTTGAAATCCGGCAGGCTGGCCGGATACGGCACCGACGTGATGGAGGAAGAACCCCCGCCCGCCGATCATCCGCTGCTGGCCCACCCCAAGGTGATCGTTACCGCGCACATCGGCTCGCGCACGTTCGAAAGCGTTCCCCGGCAGGCGAAGAAGTCGCTCGACAACCTGCTGAATTTCCTGTCCGGAAACGGCCCGATCGCCTGCGCCAACGGAGTGATTCCCTCGGCCGAATAAATCTCCTTTCCCACCCTCAAGACCAATCCCATGTCACTGACCCTTCGTAGCACCGCATCCTGCCAATTTGATATCATTTCGCTGGGCGAAATCATGCTCCGCCTGGATCCCGGCGACGGGCGGGTGCGCACCACGCGCCAGTTCCAGGCATGGGAAGGCGGCGGCGAATACAACGTCGCGCGCGGGCTGCGCCGCTGCTTCGGCAAGCGGGCCGCGGTGGTGACCGCCTTCGCCGAGAACGACGTGGGGCGGCTGATCGAAGACTTCATCCTCCAGGGCGGAGTGGACACCCGCTTCATCCAGTGGAAGCCCTTCGACGGCATCGGCCGCCAGGTCCGCAACGGACTGAACTTCACCGAGCGGGGCTTCGGCATCCGCGGTGCCAAGGGCACGCCCGACCGCGGCCTGACCGCCGCCAGCCAGATGAAGCCCGGCGATGTGGATTGGGACGATGTGTTCGGCAAGCACGGGGCGCGCTGGTTCCACACCGGCGGGATCTTTGCCGCCCTTTCCGAAACCACCGCTGCCCTCACGATCGAGGCCTGCAAGAAGGCCAAGGAGTACGGCACCATCGTCGCCTATGACCTCAACTACCGCCCCAGCCTCTGGAAGTCGATCGGCGGACAGGCCAAGGCCCGGGAAGTGAACCGCGAGATCGCCAAGTATGTGGACGTGATGATCGGCAACGAAGAGGACTTCACCGCAAGCCTTGGCTTCGAGGTCGCCGGCGTGAGCGAGCATATCACCGGCTTGGAGGTGGACAGCTTCAAGGCCATGATCGAGCAGGCGGTGAAGGAGTTTCCGAACTTCCAGGTGGTCGCCACCACCCTGCGCGACGTGCACAGCGCCACCATCAACGACTGGGGTGCGATCTGCTGGCACGCGGGAGAATTCCACGAGGCGACCCACCGGCCGAAGCTGGAGATCTACGACCGCGTCGGCGGCGGCGATTCCTTCGCCAGCGGGCTCGCCTACGGTTTCATGGAGTTCAACGACGCGAAGCTCGCGGTGGAATACGGCGCGGCACACGGCGCGCTGGCGATGACCACGCCGGGCGACACCACGATGGCCACCGCGGACGAGGTGAAGAAGCTCGTCGGCGGCGGGTCGGCACGGGTGGACCGCTGAGGTCCTCCGGCCTCACTTGAGGCCGTGGCGCTCGAGGAGATTGTAGACGGAGCGTTCGGAGATTCCCAGGGCCCGCGCGGTCTTCGCCTTGTTGCCGCCGCTGAGGTGGTAGGTCTGGATGAAGGCGTCGCGCTCGAGTTCCTGGAGTGTCATGGGCCGCCCGGATCCGATGGCCGGGGCCTCGCGGTGGGACTCCAGGAGCGGGGCCAGATCACGCTCATGGAGCACTTCCTCGTCGGTGAAGGCGGTGGCGCGTTCCAGGACGTTTTCGAGCTGGCGCACGTTCCCCGGCCAATCGAAGGCGAGAAGGGCCTTGGCGGCGTCGGGAGACACCTTCCAGCCTACAGTTTCGCGGCGGGAGGCGATGCGGGCGAGGATCTCCGCGGCGAGGCCGGGGATGTCCTCCTTGCGCTCGCGCAGGGGTGGAATATGTAACTCGATGATATTCAATCGATAATATAAATCCTCACGAAATGTCCCGAGTTGGACCCGGGAGCGGAGATCGACGTTGGTTGCGGCGATAACGCGT
>CAMLOZ010000580.1 GCA_946481625.1 uncultured Haloferula sp.
GGCCTCGTCCACATTGACCTTGCCCACCTTGGCCTGTCCCTCGACTTCGCCCGAAAGCTGGTCGATGACCGGCCCGATCATCTTGCAAGGTCCGCACCACTCGGCCCAGAAGTCCACGAGGACGGGCTGGTCGGAATCAATGACCTCGGATTGGAAATTGCTTTCGTTGAATTGCTGAGCCATGCGCGGAAGGTGGAGGGAGACCCGGAAAAGTCAAGGGCCGCCCTGCCGCGGGTGCGGCGGGGCGGCCCCTCGGAAACATTGGAATTCCTTAGATCGGCAGGTTGCCGGTCGTGATCGCGAGAGCGAGGACGGCCGCAGCGAGCAGGAAGGTGATGACTGGATAGATCATGATCGTGATAGGTCCGGTATTGCTGGATTACTCGCCGCCGAAGAGCTGGCCGATGGAACCCCACAGATTCAGGGTCTGGATCTGGAAGATCACGACCGCCGCTGCACCGAGGAAGCCGACGACGGAAAGGATGGTGGCGACGGTGTCGCTGCCCTCTTCCTCCTCGTCATCCACGGAACGGATCGTTGCGGCCGAGCTCAGCGAAGCGCCGGCGGTGCCGAGCGGCTGCGTCGGCGGCTGGAGCTGCACGGTGGCCTTCGGCAGGGAAACGGTGCCGGCGGGACCGCCGCCAAGCGGGACGGTACGGGCCGGTGCCGCGGTGGGAGCACCGGGAGTATTGATGCGGATCGTCGGGGCCGGGGCGCCGGCAGCAGTGGGAGCGCCGGCCGGGCGCAGGGCGATCGTCGGAGCAGGTGCCGGAGCCTTCGGGGCACCACCGACGGTCGGCGGGCCCACGCTTGGAGCAGGCGGCGCGGAGCCGAGGCCGGTCGGCATCGGCGGCTTGGTGGCAGCGGCGACCACCGGGGCATTCGGAGTGGCCGGCGGCGCGTCGGAAGCCTTCAGGGTCACCCGCACGGTTTCCTTCTTGAGAGGAATCGAGGAGGTCTGCTTCGGTGCCGGGATCGAGGACGTCTGCCTCGGCGGCGGGATTTCGTTTTCGCTCATTGCTAGGCTTTTTAGGATTGCAGGTTGACGAAACCAACCACGCCCGCCGCGGGGCTGTCAAAACTTCCTTCGCGCAGCGGATGGATTTCGCCTCGCGGTATTCACGGCGTATTCTGAAGGGGGGGAAATGGGAACCCCCGCACCCTTTGAAACGATCCCGACACCTTTTCGCCGCGGGCTTGACCCTGCGGGCATCCGGCCTTGAGTGGATTCGTGACTTCCCGCCGCTCTTTCCTCGGCACCGCCGGGCTCGCCTTCCTCGGCCTGCAGCGCTATGCCACGGGTGAAATCGCGGGCCGGGTGATCGCGCCTTTCGGCCCCCTGATGAAAGACCCGAAGGGCATCCTGGATCTGCCCGCGGACTTTTCCTACCGCGTGCTGGCGACCCGGGGCGAAAGCATGAGCGACGGCTTCCTCGTTCCGGGACAAGCCGACGGGATGGCCGCCTTTCCCGGTCCGGACGGCAAGGTGGTGCTCGTCTGCAACCACGAACTGGGCCTCGAGATGACCGCGATGGGCCCGTTCGCGAACAACACCAGGCTACCTGCCGGATTCGACGAGGCGCTGGCCTTCGATCCCGGCGACGCACGCGCTAATCCCTCGCTGGGAGGCACCTCGAACCTCGTCTTCGACCCGGCCACCGGGGAAAAAATCGCCCACTTCCTGTCCCTGACCGGGACGGACCGGAATTGCGCCGGCGGTCCGATGCCATGGGGCGCATGGATCACCTGCGAGGAGCCTGCCGATCTTCTCGACGCCCGCGGCCTGCGTCACGGCTGGTGCTTCGAGGTCAAGGCGACCACCACTCCGGGCCTGCAAAAACCGGTGCCGCTCAAAGCCCTGGGTCGGTTCCGCCACGAGGCGGTCGCCCTCGATCCACGCACGGGGATCCTCTACCTCACCGAGGATCGCAACGACGGCTTGCTCTACCGCTTCATTCCGGAAACGAAGAACGATCTCACCAAGGGCAAGCTCCAGGCGCTGGCCATCGCCGGCAAGCCCTCCGCGGATCTCCGCAACTATGATCCGGAGTCGAAGTGGCCGCTTCCCGACACCGCGCTGAAGGCAACATGGATCGATCTGGAGGACACCGATTCCCCGAAAGACGACCTGCGGATCCGGGGTCACCGGGCCGGGGCCGCGCATTTCGCGAGGGGAGAGGGGATCCACCGCGTCGACGATTCCTTCTATATCTGCTGTACGGATGGCGGCCCCCTCCGCCGCGGCCAGGTCTTCCGTCTCGATCCCTCCGCCGATCCGGCGGCGCCGGACACCCTGGAGCTCTTCCTCCAGCCGGAACTGAGCGACCTGCTCACCAATGGCGACAACCTCTGCCCGGCCCCCTGGGGTGGCATCGTGATCTGCGAGGACCTCATCGACCCCGGTTTCGCTCCCGCCGCCCACGTCCGCTGCGTGACCCCGGAGGGCAAGATCATCACCCTCGCCCGGAACTCCTCCGGTCAAGGGGAATTCGCCGGCGGATGCTTCTCGCCGGACGGGAAATGGTTCTTCGTGAACCTCCAGAGCCGGGGGCTGACGGTGGCGGTGACGGGGCCGTGGGAAAAGGTGGGGTGATGGAGGGCAGGCCGCGGGGGGACTACAATTTCACCGTTTTTCCCGCCGGGGAAACGGGAATAGGGTCAAGAATGGCCGGGACCGCGAACGAGATTCATCAGAGGGAGGAGCGGCGGGGAAAGTCATGGCGGGACTATCTCCCGCTCATCGTCTTGCTGGGCCTGATGCTGCTGGCCGCAACGGCACGACAGTTGTCAGACGGTGTGGTGCAGCCGATGTCATGGATGCATGATTTCATGGGCTATTTCCTGGTGGTATTCGCGATGCTGAAGCTCTTTGATCCCGAGGGCTTCGCGGATGGTTTCCACATGTATGACCTGCTGGCCAAGCGGGTGCGTCCTTAGAGGCTGTCTGAAAAATCATCTCCGGCGCGGATTTTAATCTGTACTAGTTAGAT
>CAMLOZ010000581.1 GCA_946481625.1 uncultured Haloferula sp.
TCAAGATCCCTAGTTACTCAGCAAAGCGAGGGCGAGACGCGATGATGGGCTGATTGCTTGCTCACCTCAACCTTTTGCAGACACTGGACTGGTGCAGAATGCCCTCCCAGAGCCCGGCCAGGTGGTCTATGTCCGCCAGCGCCCGTTTGTAGTCGCTGACGTTCGCGTATCCGATCTCCCCGCGGAATTAACCGGGTCGGGCTCGCACAAGGAGCATCTCGTCAGCCTGTCATCCGTGGAGGATGAAGAGTTGGGCGAAGAACTTGAAGTGATCTGGGAGATGGAGCCGGGGGCTCGTTGCCCACCGAAGTCCGGACTGCCCCAGCTTGAGGAATTCGACACTCTCAGACCTTCGACGCATTCCTCGACGCGGTGACCGGGGGATCCGTCTCCCAAGCCGACGACAAGGCGCTCCAGGCCCCATTCCGCTCCGGGATCGATGTGGACGACTACCAGCTCGACCCTGTTGTCCGCGCCCTCCCAATGCCGCGGGTCAACCTGCTGATCGCTGACGACGTGGGCCTCGGAAAAACGATCGAAGCCGGTCTCGTAGCGCAGGAACTGATCCTCCGCCACCGTGCCCGCACCATCCTCATCATCTGTCCCTTATCGATCCAAGTGCAGTGGAAGAAGGAGATGCGCGACAAGTTCGGGCTCGAGTTCCGAATCGTGGACCGCGCCCTCCTCGGCGATCTCCGCCGCAAGCGCGGCATCCACGTCAACCCGTGGGCCCACTTCCCACGCCTCATCACTTCACATCGTGGAGGTACGTTACTTGTATGCCTTCCCGCAAAGCGGCTGTATCTACCAGCCGGTCTACCTCGGGCGGCGCGACGACATCGATGCCGCCGACTGCCACAGCGGCCAGCTCAAATACAAGGGAGAAGGCGTGGGTGCGGTTTGACATCCCGAATTGAAGTCGTCCATGACACTTGGCGAAAAGGCCTCTCTCGGAACAGCCGGGATGAGGCCTTTTCGCTTCGGTGCTCGCGTCATGTGGTGATGGCACCGCCCGCGATTCTTTTTTTACCTGCCACACCTTCGGCATCCATCTCAAGGAAGCTTATCGCCGCAGCGGAAAGGCTGCGCGACTAAGTCGACGCACTCTCGTTCGGCGAGCCGGTGACTTACGTCTATAATCTCCTCGGCTATGGTCGAGTCCGCCGCGGCCCCTGCAAACCCCTTGCAGGAACCGCGACGAACAATGCTCTTTCGGCTCAGGAACCTCGAACCCAATAAGGCCCTTCCGCCGAAAGGCATTTGACCTCCAGGAGAATTACATCGTCGCCGGCCTGGTAAGCCGTGCCAGCCTCTCTCCGGCCGTGAAGCTCCTCGCAGTCGCACATGTTGTTCGTCTGTTTCATTCGACGACCACCCGGAAGAAGCAGCGCGTCGAACCCTGGTCGCTGCCTTGGAGCATTAAGGGCACAGGCGAGCCTCCTGTGCCCAGCCCGTTGACCGGGGTCCCTGTGTCCTCCCAATCGTTGGGACCGAGTGTGGCGGAGGATTGCAGCCGGTAATCGTGCCCGGCGTGTGAATCGATGGTGACCGCCGCCGTGCCGGCATTGAAGTCGAAGTCCCGTATGACAAGGCCCTCTCCAGGAAAGAGGACGCTGCCGTGGTTGGTGAAGGCGGGCATTTCGCCGGTGTAG
Source organism: uncultured Haloferula sp. (assembly GCA_946481625.1). Next base: position 1,653 of record CAMLOZ010000581.1, read on the forward strand.
GTGAGCAAGTCGAGGAAGCCGTTGTTGGTGAAGGTGCCCTCGAACACGAGTGCGGTGCTTCCTTTCAGAATCAAGGTGCCGTCGTTGACGATGTCGCCGTAAGGGGTGGCGTCATCAACCATGCTGGTGGACTCCCCGGGCGCGACGCGCAGATTCGGAAGCACGCGGGCCACGCCGATGCCATCGTAGGCGACCGACGACGGCGCATCGTCGATGAAGACCTCGATCGCCGCGCCACCAGCTACGGTCTTGCGGCCAATGTAGCCGCGATAGAGAGCGGTGCCCTTGTCCGCCCACAACGTTTCGACCGTGCCGCTGAACTGTGCGACCTCCGCCTGTTGGGACGACGCGCGCCGGAAGTTGAGCGTGTCGTTTTCCGTGAAGCCCGCTGCGATCCGCCAGTCGCCGGCCGCGGGTGGCGATACGAAGTAGGCGAAGACATCGTAGGTGCCATCGGCGAGGCCGGTGACGCGGGTCTTTAGCGCCGGGGCGTTTTCGGCGGGTGTGAGTTCAGTGGAGGAAAAGTTCGCGACATAGACGCTGCCGCCGTTTCCGCCGATGCCCGTGCGCGCGTGCCACTGGTCGTCGGCGCTGCTGCCGGTCGTCGCGTCGGGACCGGACAGGATCATCGGGGAGCCGTCCGACAAGGTGGTGTTGGACGGCCCAGCATCGTAATAGGCGATGGAGCCGATCTTGAAGTCCGGATCAAGGATCATCCCGACGACGGAGAGGTCGTAGTCGCGCTGCCACGGATAATCGCCGCGCCACCACAGCAAGGCAGTGTGGTCGGAATCCCAGCTCGGGATGATGGGCCGGGCGTTGTCCACCGTGGAGTCGAAGGTGAGCTGGGTCCATGTCCACGTGGTGCCCTGGTCGCCGGTCTTGCCTTGGAAGATCTCGCGCTTCTTTGAGGCGAACTCCGTGCCGGTGGCCGGGTGGATGTAGGTCGAAATGTAGATGGTGTCCGTCTTGTTCGGATGGATGGCGCCGATGCCGGTGTAATCCTGTTCGCCGGCGTGGAAGAGTTCGCCGTTTTTCCCAAGCTCGGTGGTGATCCACGCGGTGCCGTTGAAGCGGCCGTGGAAGATCCGGTGGTCGTTCGCGCCGGCGTGGCCGTCGGTCACGGTGTTGCCGTAGCGGGTGGTGAAAAGGATGACGGGACGGCCGTCTGCATCGAGTTCGAGTTCGGACGTCCAGCCATGGTGGTAGCTCGTCGCCGCGACGCCTTGGCTGGCCCAGACTTTCGTGAACGACTGCGGCGTCGGGGCGGTGTCGTCGAAGATGTTGCCGTCGATCACCACGCCGAGCGAGTTGTAGCTTTTCCCGCCCTGAA
>CAMLOZ010000582.1 GCA_946481625.1 uncultured Haloferula sp.
ACATGGCGCGAGTCGTGGCGGTGGACGCGATGAGCCCGTTGACGTTGCCGGAGCAGGACGAGAGCACGCAGATGGCCGCCCTGGGTTCGATCGGCTCGGGGAGCTTGTCGGGGGGCCTCGGCGGCAGCGGCAGTGGCGGCGGAAAAGGCAATGGAACCGGGAAGGGTTTCGGCGACGGGGTCGGGCCCGGCAAGGGCATCGGCACCGGCCTCGCGAATCCGTTCGGCATGGTCGATCCGAACGAAAACGCGCTGGAGGGGACCTTCTACGACTTGAAGCAGACCTCGAAGAGGAAGCCGTCGGATGTGACCAACGAGAGCATCCGCGACGTGATCTACGAGTTCGTGAACCGCGGCTGGAAGGAGAGCATCCTGGACGACTACTACCGCGCGAGCCAGAAGCTCTACCAGACGAAGATCTACATGCCGGTGATGCCGGCGGATTCGGCACCGGCGGCCTTCAACTGCGAGAAGGAAGTGCAGCCGAGCCGCTGGGTGGTGGTTTACCGCGGGATGGTGACGCCGCCGCGGAGCGGGAAGTACCGCTTCGTGGGCGCGGGCGACGACGTGCTGGTGGTGCGCTTCAACGGCAAGCATGTCTTCGACCACGGCTGGACCTCCGGGACGACCGGGATGTACCTCGCGGGAAAGGGCGTGGAGGTGCTCAAGGGCCTGACGGAGGACGACGCGATGAAGGATCGCTTCAAGAAGGACTATCCGATGAAGATGCCGGTGAAGTACTACGAGTACGATACCACGCGGAATTGGAATGCTCCCCTGGGCGGCCTGGCGGCGGGTGCGGAATTCGAGGCGGACGCGGGCAAGAAGTATCCCATCGAGATCCTGATCAGCGAGATTCCGGGCGGATTGTTCTGCGCCTCGCTCTTGATCGAGGAGGTGGGGCAGAAGTATGCGGAGAGCCCGAACGGTTCGCCGGTGTTCCCGCTGTTCCGGTTGGATGGCGAGATCCCGCCGCCGACCACGGCGGACAATGCCCCGCCCTACGACCCGAACGGCCCGGTGTGGAAGCGCGTGCAGGGGCGCGGGAAGCTGGATTTCTAGGAGGATACTCGACAATCGCGGCGCATCCGGACAGGGTGCGCCGCGAATCCAACAAGGAGGACACCATGAAGAACTCCGCATCACAAAACGACGACTGCTTTCTACGAGCGCTCCAGTAAGCGCCGGAAAGGTTTCCCCTCCGAGACGCGCGTGAAGCGCGGCCACCGGGTGGTGAACGGTGACAAGGAACTCAGCGAAAAGCTCGGCAGGAACGATCCCTGTCCCTGCGGTTCCAGTTCCAAATTTCAAGAACTGTTGCATGCGCACCGGCGATTACGACGGGGCTCTGCGGGACCACTACTTTTAGGGAGTGATGCCTGACATGCACGCGGGGCAGGTCGCCCGCGTCACCCTTTTCACTCGGTCACGATCTCGCCGATCGAGATCCAGTGGGATTGCGGCCTGGTGACGCGGATCCTGAGGCTGGTGGTACCGGCGGGGGCAGTGCCCTCGGCGGTGCCATCCTTGAACGTGGCGATCTCCGTCCATTGGCTGGCATCGCCGGATGCCTCGAGCACGCCGTGGTCGAGCTTGTCGGTGAACGGCCCGACCTTGCCACCTGTGGCGACCTTCACCTTGCCGGCGATCGCGGCGCGGAGAGTGAGGGTGAAGTGGTCGCCGGCCTTCAGGTTCGCGCTCGACCAGAAGAAGGTTTCGGGATCGCCGTCGTAGGCGAGCTCGGGCCAGAGGAACTCGCCGCGGAAGGTGCCGAGCGAGGTCTCCACGGTGCTGCCGTCCTTGGTGCGCCGCGACGGCGGCGCGAGCGGTTCGGCGTGCCGGACGCCCGCGGCCCTGTAGTGCTTCATGATGCCGTCCAAACGGTTACGAAAGTCATCGTAGTTCCTGCGGGCCACGGGAGTCCAGGCGATCTCGGCCAGGGCGGCGATGCGCGGAAAAGCGGTGTATTCCAGTTTGTCGTAGGTTTTGAGATACTCCGACCAGAGCTGGCCCTGCACGCCGAGGATGTGCTTCGCCTCGTCCTCGCTCAAAGCGGCGGGTACGGGGTCGTAGGAATAGACGTTGTAGATCGGCTGAAAGCCGCCCCAGGCCTCGAACTCCGCGCCCTTCGCGAGTTCGGGGTTCTTGGGGAGTTGGTAGTGATCGAAGTAGAGGTGGGTGTTCGCGGCCACGACGACGTCGTGCCCCTCCTTGGCGGAGGCGATGCCGCCCGCTTCGCCCCTCCAGGACATGACGGTGGCTTTGGGGGACAGGCCCCCTTCGCGGATCTCATCCCAGCCGACCAGCTTGCGGCCTTTTTTCTCGAGGATCTTCTCGACCCGCTTGATGAAGTAACTCTGCACGTCGTGCCCGTCCTTCATCCCCTCCTTCTTCATCAGCTCGCGGACACGGGGGGATTGCTCCCATTGGTCCTTCGGGGCCTCGTCGCCGCCGATGTGGATGTAGGCGGAGGGGAAGAGTTCGCAGATCTCGGTGAGCACGTCATCGACGAAGCGGAAGGTCTCCTCGGTCGGCGCAAGCGTGTAGTAGTGGACGCCCCAGCGGGTCTCGACCTTCGGGTGGTAGTCCGGGATGTCGCTGTTCCCGAACTCCGGATACGCTGCAATCGCGGCTGCCATGTGCCCCGGCATGTCGATCTCCGGCACGATGGTGATCTGGCGTTCCGCGGCGTAGGTGACGATCTCCTTGATCTGCGCCTGGGTATAGAAGCCGCCGTAGCGCTTGCCATCGTCGGAATTGCGGTTGCCGTAGGGCGGCGTCGAATCGCGGAAGCCACCGACTTCGGTGAGTTTCGGGTATTTCTTGATCTCGACCCGCCAGCCTTGGTCCTCGGTCAGGTGCCAGTGGAGGGTGTTGAGTTTGTGGAAGGCCAGCCAGTCGATGAACTTCTTGATGTCCTCGACCGGGAAGAGGTGGCGGCCGACGTCGAGGTGCATGCCGCGCCAGCGGAAGCGGGGTTCGTC
>CAMLOZ010000583.1 GCA_946481625.1 uncultured Haloferula sp.
CCTTCGCTCCGCTGTTGCGGACAAGGGCGAGTTCGTCGAGGAACTCGATGTTCGCGGAGAGAGTGATGGTCCGGCCGTCCGTGGTGGAGGTGGCGGCGTCGCGCTGGGCCTCCAGATCCTGGCGGACTTTTTCCTTCCGCTCTTGCAGCTCGCGGTAACGGCGCAGGGTTTCTTCGGTAGGATTGAGGATGAGGCGGCCCGAGTAGCCATCAAGGATGGCCGGGGTGAGGGTACGGATGTCGAGGACCGCATCCTCGATCCCGACGATGGCGGGCAGGCCGAGCGAGCGAGCGAGAATCCCGGCGTGCGAGTTCACGCTTCCGAGCTCGGTGGCGAAGCCGAGGACATGGCGGCGGTTGAGGGCGGCGGTGTCCGAAGGGGTGAGGTCGTAGGCGACAAGGATGTGCTGTTCTTCCGGGGCGGCGTGGCGGGGAGCTTCCTCGGCGCGGAAATTCCGCAGGACCCGCTGGCAGACGTCCTCCAGATCCGCGGTGCGCTCGCGCAGGTAGGGATCCGGCACCCGGCGCATGGCCTCCAGGAAATGTTGCATCACGGCGTAGAACGCGAATTCCGCATTCTGGCGGCGGGAGGCAATGGCCTCGGCCACGCGATCGAGCATGGCGCGGTCCTCCAAAACCATGAGGTGAGCCTCGAAAATGCGGCTCTCCTCTTCCCCGGAGAGGGATTTGATTTTCTGTTGGAGTTCGTCGAGCTGGAGCTTGGTTTCCTCCAGGGCGGCCCGAAAACGCTCTTGCTCGGCGGGAATCTCGCTTTCCGCGATGTGGTAGACCTCGGGGGCGGAAAAGCCGCGGGCGACGACATGCACCGGGGCGATGCCGATCCCGGGCGAGACCGGAGTCCCTTGGAGCACGGTTTCCTGAGGCGCGGCGTTGGACATCCCTGCCCGCATGCTGCGGGGGAGCGTCACGGCTTCAAAGAACAAAAATTGGAGCGTCCGGCGGAGGCCCGTTCTCCGGCCTTGAAAAAATCCCTTGGAAGAGGGGGGAACATGCTCCTACGCTCCGGCCCGTCCCGACAAACCATGCCGATGGCGCAACGCGAATTTACCATTCAGAACAAACTCGGCATCCATGCCCGTCCCGCCGCTCAATTCGTGAAGACGGCGAGCCGGTTTTCCTCGGAGGTCCGGGTGGAGAAGGATGGCGAGGAAGTGGACGGCAAGAGCATCATGGGCCTCATGATGCTGGCCGCCGGTCACGGCTCCGTCATCAGCGTGGCAGCGGAAGGCTCCGATGCGGATGCTGCGCTGGAGGCGCTGGCAGATCTGATCGGCCGGAAATTCGAGGAGGAATGACGCTCCCTTCGGGAGAATGACGAATTCCGAATTCCCGAATGCCGAATGAAGTGTTCGGGAAATTCCGTGGATTCAATTCGTCATTCCGAAATTCCTCATTCGTCATTTTCCCTCAGACTTCCCCTGCCATGTGGCGGAGGAGCCGCTGGTTGAATTCGTCGGCCATGTTGTAACCGAGGCGGCGGAGCTGCTGGTCAAGGGCGGCGATGGCGACCATGCGGGCGGTATCGCGGCCGGGGGCGACGGGGACTTCGACGTGCGGAACCTGCTGTCCCAGGATTTCGTAGGACTTCGGCTGGAGGCCGAGGCGGTCGATCTCGTTCTGGTCGGCGTAGGCGATGAGGGTGACCACGAGGTCGAGGCGCTTCTCCGGACGGATTGAGGCGAGGCCGTAAAGGTTGGCGACGTTCACGATGCCGATGCCCCGGATTTCGAGGTAGCCACGGGAAAGGGCGGGTGCGGAGGCGGTGAGTTCACCGTTGGCCAGCTTGATGCGGACCATGTCGTCCGCCACGAGGGCACCGCCCCGCTCGATCAGGCCGATGGCGGTCTCGCTCTTGCCGGCACCGCTCTTGCCGATGATCAGCACGCCGATGCCGCGGAGGTCCACCATGCAGCCGTGGAGAGTGACGTTCGGGGCAAATTCGTTTTCGAGCCGCAGGGTGGCGGCGTTGAGGAACTTCATGGTCACCAGCGTGGTGCCGAAGACCGGGATGCGATGTTCGGCCGCGATGTCCATGTGTTCTTTCCCCAAGGTCGCGCCGCGGGAGACGACGATGCCGGGGATGTCCCGCTCGCACATGCGCCGGAAGCGCTCGCTGCTCATCTGCGGGGTGAGCTTCTTGAGGTAGGAAATTTCGGAGTTCCCCAGAACCTGGATGCGCTTCTTGGCGAAGTAGCTGAAGAATCCGGCAAGGGCGAGGCCGGGGCGGTTCGGCGCAGGCTCGCTGATGGGGCGCTCGAAGCCGTGTTTTTCCCCGAGCAGCGTCATCGACAAGGCACCGGCGTGGCGCTCGAAAAATTCTCCGATGGTGATCGAGGCCGTTTGCTTGACGCGGGGTGTCATCCGCCGGTGAACCTAGCGGATTCGCCCGCGCGATGGCGATGGGAAAAGGCGTTCACCCGTCAGAAGCCCCGGAGAGGCGACCGGCCGCTTCAAGGATCGCGATGCACGGTACCCGGCGAGAACGCGGGCAGGCACACGGCGATGTATTCGGCACCGCCCTCCTCCGGAGTGCTGTAGCGCACCCATTCCCCACCCCGGGTGAACAGCGCCTGGCCTGCCCGGACTTCGATCACGCCATCGGAATACTCCACGTGAAGACAACCCCGAAGGACCACCGTGTATTCGTCGAACTCCGGGGTCTGGCCGGGCTCCACCCAGCCGGCGGGGCTGGTCATGCGGGCGATACTGAGGGCGCTGTCACCGGAATTCACACGGCCGATGAATTCCTCGATTTTCTTGGGCGGCTGGCCGGCGGCCTTGATGACGGAGGGAGAGAGGATCAAACGGGGCATGGAAGGAGTCTCAGGTAATCCGTGGCGGCAGGCAATATTGACAAGTGGCACCGGCATGCGCCCCTCCCCACGTCACGACTATTCCCGATCTCCGCGATCCGGGCGGCCGCGTCCGCGCGGTGGGCATGGTGGAAGCCGAGTCCTTCCT
>CAMLOZ010000584.1 GCA_946481625.1 uncultured Haloferula sp.
CTGAAGCGCAAGCGGGGCGAACACGCCGGGGAGGAGGAACCGGACCGCCCAAAACCCTGGGGCATCGCCTTCCAGACCGGCGTGGCGGTTTACGGCGGCTCCTTCGGCGCTGGCATCGGGATCATGATGATGGCCGGGCTCAGCTTGCTCGGCCTCCGCGATGTCAACCGCATCAACGCCCTGAAATCCCTGCTCGCGCTCGTCTGCAACGTCGCCTCGGTGATCTGGTTCATCGCCCAAGGGAGCGTCGATTGGCGGCTCGCCGGGTTCCTGATCGCGGGCTCCATCCCGGGGTACTTCCTGGGTAGTCATTTCGCGCAGCGCATCCCCGCCACGGCCGTCCGGGTGATCGTGGCGGTCATCGGACTGGGGATCGCCGCCAAGCTGTTCTGGCGGCAATTCGCCTGAAATTCGGCCCGAATTACGCTTTCGCGGGGCTTGCACGGGTCGGCAAAGGCTGCTAGACCACGCGCGCTCACCCCCCCCTACATCATGAAAATCAGCATCATCGGGACCGGCTATGTCGGTCTTACCTCCGGCACTTGCTTTGCCGAAGTCGGCCACGAAGTCACCTGCGTCGATAACAATCCCGAGAAGGTTGCCACGCTCCTCGCCGGCCAGGTTCCGATCTATGAGCCGGGCCTCGAGGAACTCGTGAAGTCGAACGTGGCCGCCGGCCGCCTCAAATTCACGACCTCCACCGAGGAAGGCGTGAAGAACGGCGACGTGATCTTCATCGCCGTCCCCACCCCGCCCCAGCCGGACGGCTCGGTGGACCTCTCCTTCATCGAAAAGGTCGCCCGCGAGATCGCCCAATGCCTCACCCCGGAGCTCGGCTACCGCGTGATCGTGGATAAGTCCACGGTGCCGGTGAAGACCGGCGACAAGGTGGAGCAGACCGTCCGCCGCTACGCTCCCGAGGGCGTCGAGTTCGGCGTCGTCTCGAATCCCGAGTTCCTCCGCGAAGGCTGCGCCGTCGATGACCTCCTGCACCCCGACCGCGTGGTGATCGGTTCGAACGACGACCGCGCGCTGGCGTACATGCAGAAGATTTACGAGCCCTTCGTGGCTCCGGTGCTCGTCACGGACATCAATTCCGCCGAGCTCATCAAGCACGCCGCGAACTCCTTCCTCGCCCTCAAGATCTCCTACATCAATGCCGTGGCCAACATCTGCGAGGCCTCCGGTGCCGACGTGGAAAAGGTCGCCGAAGGCATCGGCATGGACAAGCGCATCGGCCGCTCCTTCCTCAATGCCGGCCTCGGCTACGGTGGCTCCTGCTTCCCGAAGGACATCAAGGCCTTCATCCACATCTCCGAGACCCTCGGCCAGCCCTTCGGCCTGCTCAAGGAAGTCGAGAGCATCAACGCCAACCAGCTCGATCGCTTCCTCAACAAGATCCGCGAAAAGCTCTGGGTCTTCCGCGAGAAGAAGATCGCCCTCTGGGGCCTCGCCTTCAAGCAGAACACCGATGACGTCCGCGAGTCCGTCGCCATCAAGCTCGCCCAGAAGATGCTCAAGGAAGGCGCCACCGTCGCCGCCACCGACCCGGAAGCCCTCGGCACCGCCCAGAAGTTCGGCGAGCTCAACGGCGACATCAGCTATCATACGGATATGTATGAGACCCTCGATGGCGCCGACGCCCTGGTCATCGGCACCGAGTGGCCCGCCTTCGCCAAGGCCGACCTCCTCGAGATCAAGAAGCGCCTGCGCACCCCGCTCGTCTTCGACGGCCGCAACCTGATCGACCCGAAGGACGCCAAGGCGGCCGGGCTGGAGTATTATTCGATTGGGCGCTGAGACTTCGTGACGAAAAACTTGAACCAAAAGAGGCACGGGCGAAATGCCCGCGCCTCTTTTTTCTTAGGCAGGGACGTCTCTCCGAGACGTCCGGCTTACGGCGGCCCGCCATCACACCCGCCCGCGACCCCCATCAAGAATGAGTCCCGAACGGGCGGGGACATAGGTAAGAGGTGTATGCGGACATGGGTGACGCCTTCCGCCCAACTTTAGGATCCTCACCGCATTGGCCGGACAGAAGTCTTGAATGGAAGACCTAACCCGCCTTTTCTCCCCTTCCCGCGCCTCTCCTCCGGTCTCTGGCATCTTGCTTCTCGTAAATCATGAAATCCCCGCGCCGTGCCGCCGTCTCGATCCTCCGCGCCTGGAGCAAAGGGCACGCGTATGCCGAAAACCTGATCGAGCGCCACGCCTCGCGGAACAGCCTCTCCTCCGCCGACCGCGCCCTGCTGAACGCAATCGTCCTCGGCGTGCTGCGGAATCTCCGCCTGCTCGACCACTGGATCGGCGAGCTCCGCAAGGGGAAGCTCGACGATGAAACCCGCGACATCCTTCGCGTCGGCCTCTGCCAACTCCTCATCCTTCAATTGCCCGACCACGCCGCGGTCTTCGAAACGGTTGAACTCGGCAAAAGCGGGGCCCGCGGCCTGATCAATGCCGTGATGCGCCGCGCGGCTTCCTCGAAGAAGAAGCTCTTCGACCTCGATTCCCTGCCGCCCGAGGTCCTCTACTCCCACCCCGACTGGCTCTACAAGCGCTGGCGGAAGTCCTTCGGCAAGCAGGATGCCATCACCCTGATGGCCCTCAACAACGAGCCGGCACCGGTTTACGCGCGGGTCAATCCGCTCGCCGGACCGGTCGAGCTTCCCTCCCCACCCACCACCGAAGACGGTGAGGTCGAGGAGTTGCCCGAAGGCTTCATCCGGATCGAAGGCCAGGTCCCCGGCGAATTGCTCAAGAAAGGCGCGATCTACATCCAGGATCCCGCCACCCGGCACTCCGTGGACCTTCTCGACCCGCGTCCGGGCGAGCGGATCCTCGATGCCTGCGCCGCCCCCGGCGGAAAGGCCTTCCTCATCGCCGCCGCCCAGCGCGGCGCGGCCAGCCTCACCTGCACCGATTCCAACGAAAAGCGCCTGCCGCGCCTGAAGGAGAACCTTGAACGCC
>CAMLOZ010000585.1 GCA_946481625.1 uncultured Haloferula sp.
CGGAGTGCATTTTATAGCAATCCGGTGCCGATCGCCGGAACTCCCCGGTCTGGCCGCCGTAAAGCGACCGGTTCCCCATCCGGAAACCAAGCCGCTCAACCCAAGCGGTAGGTGATCCGCGCCTTCGAGACGTCGTAGGGCGACATCTCCATCTTCACCTTGTCGCCCACGACGAGGCGGATGAAGCGCTTGCGCATCTTGCCCGAAATGTGGGCGAGAACCTCGTGCCCGCTTTGCAATTGTACGCGGAACTGGGTGCCTGCGAGAACCGAGGTGATCGTTCCTTCGACCTCCACGGACTTCTCTTCGCCGTCGGGCCCCAATTTGCGCGCCCGCGGGCCGCCGCGCGATCCGCGACCACCACCACCCCGTCCTCTGTATCCTTGGCTCATGCAATTAAAATGCCCGCGCCGACCGGCGGGGCAGCAGGATTGATCCTCAAGCGGCTCCCACATTCAACTGCAAAAACAGCGCGGGACCACGTATCCGCCCCGAGCGGTGCTTGCCGCCCCCCTCCCCGCCCGCTAGAAGGCCCGCCTCTTTCCCATGGCCGGTTTCTTCAAATCCCTCTACAACAAGATCGCGAACAAGGCGGAAATCGACTGGGACGAGCTGGAAGCCGACCTCGTGACCGCCGATCTCGGCCCGAAGCTGGCCATGCAGATCGTGGACGAATTGCGCGACCTCGGCCGCCAGGTCTCCGCCGACGACGTGGTCGAAGTCGCCCGCCGCCAGGTCGCGCAGCGGCTCCCGGCGGACTCCCCGCCCCTGCTCCCCCGGATGGACGGCAAGCCCTTCGTGTTCCTCGTCGTCGGCATCAACGGCGTCGGCAAGACCACCTCCTGCGCGAAACTCGCCCACTGGCTCCAGCGCCGCGGCCAACCGACCGTGCTGGCAGCCGCCGACACCTTCCGCGCCGCCGCGGTCGAGCAACTCGAGCGCTGGGGGCAGCGGCTGAATATCCCGGTGGTGAAGGGCCAGCCGAACGCGGACCCTTCCTCGGTCTGCTTCAACGCCCACCAGAAGGCGATCGCCGACGGATCGAAGTATCTCATCTGCGACACCGCCGGCCGGCTCCATACCCGCCACAACCTGATGGAGGAGCTGTCCAAGATCAAACGCACGCTTGCCAAGAACGACGAGACGGCACCGCATCTGACCCTGCTCGTCGTGGATGCCACCACCGGGGCCAACGCGCTCCAGCAGGCCAGGGAATTCCACAAGGCCTGCCCGCTCGACGGCCTGATCGTGACCAAGATGGACGGTTCCGGGAAAGGCGGCGTGGCCGTGGCCATTTACGACCAACTCGGCATCGCCCCGCGCTACCTGGGCACCGGCGAGGAGCCGGAACAGTTCTCGCTGTTCAACAAGCAGAAGTTCGTGGAAGAGATGTTGTGATGCGCGCGATCCTTCTCCTCCTCGTCGCCTCGGCACTTCTGCCGGCCTGCACCAGACGGACGGTGACCTCCGCCCCGCGAACCACGGCACCGAACACCATGAGCGCGGGCATGTTCATCGACAAACCGGGCACCTACCATTTCGGCGACCGTTCGGGGTCTCACGACCTTGATGTAACCCTGAGCGGACAGGATATCGGTTGGAGCATCAGCACCTCGCGGACCCTTCCCCATGGCGGCAGCAGCGGAAGCAGCGGCGGCGGGGGCATGCGAATGCAAGCCGCGGGTGATCCGTGGTTCATTTTCGTCGAATCTCCCGGCAGCTATTGGATGTGCAACGGGAGCCAGCGCCTCGACTACCATTTGAACGACGAACATGGCTCCAACGGCGGTTCGGCGGTGCATGACGGCAAGCTCACGCCTTCCGCCCCCAAGGTGCCCGTGGAGCTGATCCCGCGACTGCCGGCGGAAATGCAGAAACTCTTTCCGCCGGTCGAACCGCCGCGGAAACGACCGAGTATCTGAGCCTCCGCGAATTTCCGCTTTGGCATCGGGCGGCAGGCCGTCTAGTCCGGCGCATCGAAACGCCACTCTCCATCACCGGTCTCGGGGCACTCTCCGGTCTGGGGGAAACCATGGCCGCTCATCTGGCGGCGATCCGCTCGGGCGAGACGAATTTCCAACCGCTCGCCGGTCTGTTAGGGAACTCGAGCCCGCACCGCGATCTCCCCGCGTCGTGGATCGCCCGCCGCGGTCTGCTGGTGAGCCGCAAGTGGTCGCCGGCCAGCATGGCCGCGCTCCATGTCGGCCGCGAGGCGGTGGCGGAAGCAGGATGGACCGCCGGCGATCTGGAGGATGCCGTGCTCTTCCTCGGCACCAGCCGGGGCACCGCCGCGGGCTGGATCGATCCCTGGCCGGAGCGCCGCGCCTTTCCGCTGATGGCCGCGAGCAATTCCCTCCACAGCGAGCCCGCCGCCGCCACAAGCATCGAACTCGGGATCCGCGGGCCGTGGCAAGTGCAGGCGAGCGGCTGCGCGGCGGGACTGGATGCCTTGGGCATGGCGGCCCTTTGGCTGAACACCGGCTTGGCGCGCCGGGCCCTGGTGCTCGCGGTCGATCTCCCGCTTTCCCCCTCCCTCCTCGATAGCTACGCCGCCACCGGCATCCTGTCGAAGAACGGCCTGAACGATCCTTACTCGCCGGCGAGCTCCGGAATCCTGCCCGCCGAAGCGGCGGCTGCGGTGGCGCTGGAAGCGGCCGGGATTCCCGAAGCGGTCCGGCTCACCGGCTATCTCGCGAATTCCGATGCTGCCGATCCGATCGGCATGCCGCGGGGAGCGCCGGGGCTTGTGGAACTGCTGCGGAAAGCACGGGAGCGATTCGGAGCCCCCGGCTTGCTGGTGCCCCACGCCAGCGGCACCGCCTCTCATGCCAGGCTCGAACCGGGTGCCATCGTGGCCGCGCTTGGAGAAGGCACCGCTGTCTGCCCCCTCAAGCCTTGGACCGGCCACGGCATCGGCGGCGGCGGCTTGTTGGAGGCAGCCGTT
>CAMLOZ010000586.1 GCA_946481625.1 uncultured Haloferula sp.
CGAAAACCCCGAGGACTTTTCCGAGGCGGATCTCTTCGCGAAGCAACGGCTGGATCTCGAGCTCAGCGCGCTGCGTGAGAGCGACTACTATGCGCGCCTGAGCTCCTTCTTCCAGCCCTTGCGCGCGATGACCTGGATCACCGCGGCGCTGATCGGGGCGGGAGCCGTCTTCGGCGGGATCAACACGCTGTATGCCGCCTTCGCCTCGCGGGTCAGGGAGATGGCAACCCTCCAAGCGATCGGGTTCGGCAGGGCCTCGCTGCTCGCCAGCCTGGTGCAGGAGAGCGTGCTCGCGTGTCTTTGCGGCGCCCTGCTCGGCTCGCTGGTTGCCGTGGTATTGTTAGACGGGACCGACATTCCTTTCTCCATCGGCACCTTCACGCTCGAGATCGGCCCGGATGTCGCGCTTGCCGGAATTTTCACCGGACTTTTCCTCGGTCTGCTCGGAGCCGTGCCTCCGGCGATCCGTTGCCTGAAGCCATCGCTCCCTGTTGCCCTCCGATCATCCTGAACCAAATACTTCAACAACCATGAAAACCATCGTTACACTTGCCGCCTTGTGCCTGCTCGCATCCTGCGAAAAGAAGTCCGAACCGGCCGCCGTCCCCACGGCAGCGAAGACTGCACCGAGCGCGGAACTCTCCAAGGTCCTCGCCACCGCGCCCACCGGCACGGCACAGTCGATCCATACCGCCCGCACCACTGCCAAACCCGGCGACACGATCACGCTTGCCGGAAAGATCATGGGGAACGAATCGCCCTTCGTCGCCGGCCGCGCCGCCTTCATCCTCGGTGATCCCGAGATCCTCACGCCTTGCAACGAAATGCCAGGCGATGAATGCGAGACGCCTTGGGACGTTTGCTGTGAGACCTCGGAAGAGAAGAAGCAGGGAACCGCCACGATTCAGATCGTCGATGCCGGAGGAAGACCCCTGAAAGAGGACGTGAAGGGGGTCGGTGGACTCGATCACCTCGCGAAGGTCACCGTGACCGGCAAGGTGGCGGAGGGATCCTCGGCGGATCTCCTGGTCATCAATGCGACCGCGATCCACGCCGCGAAGTGAGGGAAGGGAAATCCGTACGCTATGAAATAAAGAAGAAGGGGCGCGAGACGCGCCCCCTCTTTGGCTGCTTGATCCCTGCGGTCAGCGTACCGGTTCGAGTTCCACCTTGCGGAACTCGACTTCCGTGCCTTCCGCCTGGAGGGCGATCTTGCCCTTCTGGGCGGTGGCCTTGGTGCCGGCATTCACCTCGGTGCCGTTCACTTCCACCGTGATGGTGTCCCGCTTGCAGGTGATCACCATGGTGTTCCACTCGCCGAGCGGCTTCTCGGAGTCGTCGGTGAGATTCTTGATATTGCGGGCGTCGTCCGGACCGCCGCCGAATTTCTGGCCTTCCTTGTGCGGGCGGCGCTTCTCCATGTCCGGCACCTCGATGTTCTCGCCGATGCACCAGAAGTCGCCGGCATTGCCGGACTGCATCTGCACTTCGATCGACTGCGGGAACATGGCGTAAAGCGCACGCGGCTTCGAGCTGTGGACAAGCACGCCGCAGTTCCCCGCTTTGCCGGTGAAGCGGTATTCGACGGTCAGGCGGTAGTTCTCGTATTCCTTGTCGGTCACCAGATGACCGAGCGGCTTACCGAGCGAGACCAGCTTGCCATCGCGCACGATGAAGCTCGGCTTGATGTCCGGGTTCTTGTCGGCCTCCGGCACGTCGGCGGTCCAGCCGGAGAGATCCTTGCCATTGAAGAGGGCGACGGGTTCGGCAAATGCGGATGCGACGAGCAGCGGGAGGAACAATGCAATGGGTTTCATGGTGTTAGTCGGTGATGCCTTACGCGGCTTCACCGGACATCTTTTCCGCGACCGAAGCGTTTCAAACCAAAAAGACGGCGACGTTTGATGATTATCGAACGAAGCTGGCGTTAAACGCGCTGCCGGGAAAAGACCGGCACGCCGGATGAAATCGGGAATACCGCACAGGTTCCGGGCATCCGGTGCTTCGTCAAAACAAGCCCCGATCCGCGGGGCGCGGGACTCCGAACAAGTCATGTGGATCGTTCTCTTTGCTCTCCGTTACAAGTACACCATCGGCGTTCTCGGCATCCTGATCCTGCTCTTCGGCGTGATGTCGGCGCGCAAGATGTCCACGGACATTTTGCCGCGGGTCGACAGCCCGGAGATCACCCTGGTGTGGTCTTACAACGGGCTCAACGCCGCGGAGATGGCGTCGAAGATCACGTCCTTTTCCGAGATTGCCACGATGAACAACGTGGACGACTTGCTCGAGACGCGCTCGGAAACCTCGAACGGTATCGCGCTGGTGAAGCTGAAGTTCCAGCCCTACGTGGACCTCAATACCGCGCTGGCGCAGGCGACCTCCGTATCGCAGACCATCATCCGCCGCATGCCGGCGGGGACGACACCGCCGCTGATCGTACGCACCAGCCCGTCCAGCGTGCCCATCGTGCAGATGGTGATTTCGTCGGACACGATGACCGGCGGCCAGCTCTTCGACTACGCGCGGCTCGCCCTGCGGGCACAGCTCCAGAGCGTGCCGGGCATGCGGATCTCGCTCCCCTACGGCGGCGCGGCGCGGCAGGTGATGGTGGATCTCGATCCGGAAGCCCTGAACGCCTTCGACATGTCGGCCGCGGAAGTGAATGCCGTGGTGGGCCGGCAGAATCTGACGCTTCCTTCCGGCTCGCTACGCGAAGGCGGACGCGAGCTGCCGGTGGAGCTGAATGCGAGTCCGGAAAATATCCAGGCATTCCTCGATCTGCCGCTGCGCTCGGTGGATGGCCGCACCATTCTGCTCCGTGACGTGGCCAACGTGCGCGACGGGGAAGCGGTAAGCTCCAACATCGCGCGCCTCAACGGCCAGAACGCGGTGATGATCTCCATCCTGAAACTCGGCAACGCCTCCACCGTGGATATCATT
>CAMLOZ010000587.1 GCA_946481625.1 uncultured Haloferula sp.
CTTGAAGCCTTCCGGCGCCCGGTAGCCGAGCCGCACCGTCTCCGTCCCCGCCACCGTCTCCGCCCATCGCCGCTTCCTCCGCCTCCAAGTCACCGCCCCCTAGCCCGGCGACCGCCCGACGACAGGTTGCCAATGTTACCTGCTTGCCCGGTGCGCCTTGAAAATCCCCAGCGTCCGCTCCCGCTCCGCCGCGTGATCCACGCAGGGCAGCGGATACCCCTCGACCAACGGCTTCCCGTCCCGCGGCGGCTCGAACAACCGCGCCACCGGCACGTCTCTCAACTCCGGCACCCAGCGCTTCACATACACCCCGTCCGGATCATACCGCTTCGCCTGCGACCAGGGATTCTGGATCCGGAAATAGGGTGCCGCATCCGCCCCGGTCCCCGCGCTCCACTGCCAGCCGCCGTTGTTCGACGCGATCTCCCCGTCCACCAGGTGCTGCATGAAGAACTGCTCCCCCAGCCGCCAGTCCACGTGCAGATCCTTGGTCAGGAACATCGCCGTGATCATCCGCAGCCGGTTGTGCATGAAACCCGTCGCCAGCAGCTCCCGCATCCCGGCATCCACGATCGGGAATCCCGTCCGCCCGGCCTTCCACGCCTCGAAGTTCGCGTTCCCTTCCGGCTCCGCCCACCACAGCCCGCGCCAGTCCTTGCTGAACTCCTCCTCCAGCACCTCCGGGAAGTGCCACAGGATCGCCATGTAGAACTCCCGCCACGCCAGTTCCTTGATGAAGGTGTCGATCCCCTCCTGCTCCGGTCTCGCCCGCGTCGCCGCCCGCGCCTCCATTGCCTTCCGGTAAACCGTTCGCGGCGAAACCAGGCCGAAACGCAGGTCCTGCGACAGCCGCGAGGTCCCGGCGACGCCGGGAAAATCCCGCAACTCCTTGTACCTCTGGATTCGCCCCGCGACCGCCTCCTTCAGTCGCGCCAAGGCCGCCCGCTCCCCGCCCTCCGGGATTTCGCAGCCCTCCGGGTCCGGCAGCTTCCAGTGCGCATTCGTCGGCAGGTCCAGCGACTTCACCCCCGCCGGCGTCTTCAAATCCTTCGGCTTGCCCAGCGGCTCCGGCTTCTCCAGCGCCAGCCAGTTCTTCGAATACGGCGTGAAAACCCGGTAGGGCTTCCCCTCCCCGGTCAGCACCTCCTCCGGCCCGTGGAGGGTCACGTCGTGGAATCCCCGGCACTCCACCCCCAGCCGCGCCGCCATCTTCTCCACCCGCCTCTCCACCGACCGTCCGAAAGGGTCGGGATCCCTATTGAAAACCAATAACTTGCAACCGGTCTCGGCAATCAGTTCCTCCAACACCTCCTCCGCCGCACCGCAGCGGATCACCAGCCGCCCGCCGATCACCCCCAGGTTCTTCCCCAACGATTCCAACGACTTGCAAAGAAACGCCTGCCGCTTCGGCCCCGTCCAGCGATGCTCCTTCTGCCAGTCGCTCAGGATATAGACCGGCACCACCGAATCCGCGGCCGCCGCCGCATGATGGAGGGCGGGATTGTCCGAAATCCGCAAATCCCTGCGGTACCAATGGATCGCGGCTACACCGGGGGAAGGCATGCGGGCTAACAAAGCCATGCACGCTCACCGCGCAAGGGAGGGATTTCGGCCGTTCACGGCGCACCCAGGAGCTTCTCCGCTTTCTTTACGGTCACGTTGCTGAGCCGGCCATTGACCCGCTTCGACCCCTCCAAGAGGGATTTCAGGTCGCTCAAGGTCTTCTCCGCCGCCTCCAGAGCCTTCCTTCCGCCGCCGTATTGCTTGTCCGAGAAATACTTGGTGAAAGTGACTCCCCCCCTGCTCACGCAGAGGCGCCATCCCTGGAATGCCGTGTTCTCGTAAGTGAAACGAGTCAGGTTGCGCTTCGATTTCATCGTGGGGCCAAGTTCGAGAGCATTCATGTAACACCATGCCACCGTTTCTGTGAGATGGCCACTCGATTTTTGTTTGAGGAATGTTAGAGATTCCCGGAAACCCCCGAACTACCGCGTTTTCACGGAATCCGGCGGTCGAAAAAATTCGTTGCCAAGCCGGGGCGCTTCTCCTTTAGTCCCCGCCCGCGCGAGCCTGAACCGCCGCCGTAGGTCCTCCTGGCAGGGTGTCAACGCCCCTGCCACCGCTCGCAGGAGGGTAACCCGGCAACCCCGATACACCATGTCCGCTGCAAAACTCGCTCGTTTCGAGCTCCCCAACCGCCTCGTCAAGCACGAGGACACCGCCACCGACGTCTTCGCCCAGTTCACCGCCGAGCCTTTCGAGCGCGGCTACGGCCACACCCTCGGCAACTCGCTCCGCCGCGTGCTCCTCGGCTCCCTCGAAGGCGCCGCCATCACCTCCGTCCGCATCGCCGGCGTGCAGCATGAATTCTCCAGCCTCCCGGGCGTGGTGGAAGATGTCACCGACATCATCCTGAACCTCAAGAAGGTGAAGTTCAAACACCACGACAAGGAAGCCCGCATCCTGACGATCAAGATCGAGAAGGAAGGCGTCGTCACCGCCGGTGACATCCAGGACGACAACATCTACGAAGTGGTCAACAAGGACCAGGTGATCTGCACCCTCGACAAGAAGGTGAAGTTCGACTGCGAATTCGAAGTCCGCGTCGGCCGCGGCTTCTCCACCGGCGACGAGAACAAGCGCAAGGACCAGCCGATCGGCGTGATCGCGATCGACTCGATCTTCTCCCCGGTGACCCGCGTGAAGTACGCGGTGGACACCACCCGCGTCGGCCAGATGACCGATTACGACAAGCTCGTGCTCGATATCTGGACGGACGGCCGCATCACCCCGCAGGACGCGCTGCTCCAGGCTTCCGCGATCCTCCGCCACCACCTGGACGTCTTCGTCAACTACGACGAGAACGCCGTGGACTTCGAAGAAGCGCCGACCGAATCCAACGAGGAGAACGCCGCGCTCAAGAAGCTACTCAACATGAGCGT
>CAMLOZ010000588.1 GCA_946481625.1 uncultured Haloferula sp.
CTCCCGATCACCCTCCTTTATATAACGGCAGTGACGTGCTTCATCTTGTCCTTCATCTTCATCTCCTCCGATCTGATATCCATCTCCTCCGGTCTGAATTCGAGCCCCAAGACTACGGGTCCCAGAGTGGGAACTCCGGTTGGGCTCGCCTTCACCATGATGGCAACGGTTGCAGCCTGGGCGGCTCACGGATTTCGAAGCATCCGGCGATATCTCGAGCAGTCGCTTCCGTCGGCAGCCTCAGAGGCCCTTGGCGGCGACGAGGTGGCTTCGTGAAACCCCGGCCTCTGGAAATGCTGCTGTCTGACTGCCCTGACCCTCACGGCGCCACGATCTCCCCATACGACTCCGGCCTGCGATCCCGGTAAAACTGCCAGGTATTCCTTACCTCCTCGATCATCCCGAGATCCAGATCCGCTACGATCAACTCCGTCTGATCCCGGCTGCCGACCGCCACCATTTGTCCGCGCGGGTCGCAGAAGTAGGACTGCCCGTAGAACTCGCCGATGGCCCACGGCTGCTCGGTGCCCACCCGGTTGATCGCGCCGATGAAATACCCGTTCGCCACCGCGTGCGCCGGTTGCTCGAGTTTCCACAGATACTCGCTCAGCCCCGCGACCGTCGCAGAGGGATTGAAGACGATCTCCGCGCCGTTCAGCCCGAGGCAGCGCGCCCCTTCCGGGAAATGCCGGTCGTAGCAGATGTAAACGCCGATCTTCCCGACCGCCGTCTGGAACACCGGATACCCGAGGTTCCCGGGCCGGAAATAGAACTTCTCCCAGAATCCCGGATGGCAGTGCGGGATGTGGTGCTTCCGGTACTTCCCGAGATAGGTTCCGTCGGCATCGATCACGGAGGCGGTGTTGTAATACACGCCGGTCTGCTCCACTTCATAGATCGGCACGATCAGCACCATCCCCAGCCGCTTCGCCGTCTCCATCATGAGCTGCGTCGTCGGTCCGTCCGGGATCGGCTCGGTGATGGAATACCACCTCGTCTGCTGCTCCGCACAGAAATACGGCCCGTAGAAAAGCTCCTGCAGGCAGAGCACCTGTACGCCCTGCTTGGCCGCATCCTCGATCATGGCCATATGCCGCGCGATCATCGCCTCCCGGATGACTTTCGGGTCGGCATCCCCGGGGTGGGTGGACGCTGCTTGGATGAGGCCTGCTTTGACAATCCGGGGCATGAGGGTGAATCGGTTAAGGTCTTGCCGGAGCGGCACGGAATCCGCTAGAAAAGCGATTGGCATGCCAATCCGCATGCTCGTCAAAACATGAATGCACCCGTGGATCAAGCATGCCCGCTCTATATCGGTGGAAAATGGAAGGAGGTCGGCGGTAAGACGAGCAGCACGGTCTACAATCCCTCCCGCGGCACCGCCATCGCCACGGTCCCGATGTGCGGTCCTGCCGAGGTCAACGAGGTGGTCGCCGCCGCCAAGGAAGCCTTCCCGGCATGGCGCGACACCCCGCCCAATGAACGCGCCCAGGTCCTCTTCCGCCTGAAGATCCTGTTAGAGGATGCCTTCGAGGAACTCTGCCTCGGCATTTCCACCGAACACGGCAAGACCCTCTCCGAAGCACGCGGCGATCTCCGCCGCGGCATCGAGGTCGTCGAGTTCGCCTGCGGCATCCCGAGCCTTTTGATGGGGGAGTCCTTGGAAAACATCGCCCGCGGCATCGATTGCCATACCGACCGCCATCCGCTCGGCGTGGTCGTCGGCATCTGCCCCTTCAACTTCCCCGCGCTGGTCCCGATGTGGATGTGGCCCATCGCCATCGCCTGCGGGAACACCTTCGTCCTCAAGCCAAGCGAGAAGGTCCCGCTTACGATGCAGCGGGTCGTAGGCCTGCTCGAAAAGGCCGGGCTTCCACCCGGCGTGCTCAATATCGTCCATGGCGGTCGCGAGTGCGTGGACGCCCTGTTAGAGCATCCCGATGTCGCCGCGATCTCCTTCGTCGGCTCCACCCCGGTCGCCCGCGAGATTCACCGCAAGGGCTCGCGGGCGGGCAAGCGCGTCCAAGCCGCGGGCGGTGCGAAGAATTTCGTGATCCTCATGCCCGATGCCGATGTCGATCGCACCGTCGAGGCCGTGAAGGACGGTGCCTTCGGCTGCGCCGGCGAGCGCTGCATGGCCGGGTCCACCGCAGTGGCCGTGGGGGAGGCGGGCGACAAGCTCCTGCCCGCCCTCGCCGAACTCGTCGGTTCCATGAAGGTCGGCCCCACCGACGTCCGCGAGACCCAGCCCGACATGGGCGCGGTCATCTCCGCAGAGCACAAGACCCGCGTCTCCGGTCTCATCGATGCCGGGGAACGCGCCGGGGCCAAGGTTCTAACAGACGGCCGCAAGACCAAGGTCGACGACGCTCCGGACGGCTTCTTCCTCGGC
Source organism: uncultured Haloferula sp. (assembly GCA_946481625.1). The sequence goes on from CAMLOZ010000588.1 coordinate 2,393, forward strand.
CCCACCGTCATCGATCAGGTCACCCCCGATAACCCGCTGATGGGCACCGAGGTCTTCGGGCCCATCCTCGCGGTCCTCCGCGCCAAGACCCTCGACGAGGCCATCGCCCAAGCGAACCAACAGGCCTTCGGCAACGGCGCTGCCATCTTCACCAACTCCGGCAAGGCCGCCCGCGAATTCCGCCGCCAGGTGAGCGCCGGCATGGTCGGCATCAATGTCGGCGTCCCCGCACCGCTCGCCTACTTCCCCTTCAGCGGCTGGAACGACTCCTTCTTCGGCGACCTCCACATCCAGGGGAAGGAGGGCGTGGAGTTCTTCACCAAGCGCAAGACCACCACCACCCGCTGGTTCTCCTTCGGCGACGGCGAAGTCTGGGCGAAGTAACTCCCGGGAGCGCGGAGCCTCCGGCCCGCAGAAGCCACCAAAGCAGCCCGATTCACGCCGAGTTCCCACCTTGCTAACATCCCAACCGCTTATTCCTCATTCCATCCTCTCTGCGTTCTTCTCCGCGACCTCCGCGTCTCCGCGGTTCGTTCCATCAAAGAC
>CAMLOZ010000589.1 GCA_946481625.1 uncultured Haloferula sp.
TATGCCAGCACAGCAGCCATCGCTTCATGCACAAGCCTGCCTTCGAAGGGGTATCTCGTCGTCTTCGCCTCGGACAAGAACCGACGGGTGGCCGGCAGCCCCCTCCATACGAATTTCAAGCTGGCCTCGGCGGGCGAATACCTCGCGCTGGTCAAGGCGGACGGGACGACGATTTCGTGGGAATATGCGCCCGCGTTCCCCGAGCAATTGCAAAACATCTCCTACGGGGTGACCCCGGTGCCCGGGGCTGCCGTTTCACTCCTCGCCGCCGGGGCGGAAGCCGGGGTGCTGATCCCTCAATCCGGGGTGCCGCCCATGTGGGCCGGAGCGGGATATCCTACCGGGCCGGATTGGATCACCGCGCACACCGGGATCGGCTACGATGACACTCCCGTGCCGGTGGGCGGGGCGAAGATACTCTATGTCGGGGAAGTCCCCGCCAGTGGCATCGCCTCTGCCGGCGATCAAACGGTGATCGACCGACTCAGCACGGTCTTGGGACATCACGTCACGCTGATCGACGACAATGCGGTCCAAGCGGCGAACGCGACCGGCATGGATCTGGTGATCGTATCCTCCACCGTGAGCTCCAGCGCGGTGAATACCAAGCTCAGCAGCGTGGCGGTGCCGGTGATCAATTGGGAGCGCGGACTGACGGATGATTTCCAGCTCAGCAGCTCGGGGAGTGCGGTGACCTCGCAGACTGATATCCAGATGACCACGCTCGGCTCGACCCATCCGCTGGGGGCGGGTTTGGCTCCTGGGGCAGTTGTAGTTCGCCAGCCCGGGGGAACCTTCAATGTCGCATCCGTCAGCAATCATGCCCCGGGAGCGAAAGTAATGGCCACCGCATCGACCGGCGAGCCCGCGATCCTCGTCGTTGAAAAGGGCCAGTTGGTGCGCGGGAATGTCCCGGCGCCCGCCGCGCGGGTGAATTTCTTCCTGGGAGACGATGGCTTGGCACCGCTCACGCCGGACGGGATCGCGCTCTTTGACGCCGCGGTCGCGCACGCGCTCGGCACCTATGAGCCCCATGCGCCTTACGACGACCTGATCCAGACCGACATCGGCGCGGCGATGAAAGGAATCTCGTCCACCGCTTGCATCCGCATTCCGTTCACTCCGGAATCGGTTGCACAACTCGATAGCCTGCAACTCAAGATCCGCTACGACGATGGCTTCGTAGCCTATCTCAACGGCATGGAAGTGACCCGTCGGAATGCGCCCTCCACGCCGGGCTCGCAATCCACCGCGACAGCTCATCGGGATTCGGCCACCGGTCTCACGGCCGAGACGATCGACTTGAGCGCTTACCTGAGCCTCCTCCAAGCCGGCCAAGAGAACGTGCTGGCCTTCATAGCCCTCAATCACTCGGCGACCGACGATAATCTTTTGCTGGTCCCCGAGCTTATCGCGGGAGGCGAGGTGGTGCCCCGCTACCAATATTACACCATGCCGACTCCCGGCGCAGCCAATGACACCAGCACGCTCGGCCTCGTTCCTGAGGTAACCTTCAGCGCGGAGCGCGGCTATTTCACCGAACCCTTCTCCCTTTCGCTTGCCGATGGAATGCCGGAAGCCCAGATCCGCTACACCACGGACGGCTCGGTGCCGACGGCCACCACCGGCACCGTCTACACGGGGCCGATCCCTATCGCCGCCAGCGCGGTGATCCGGGCCACGGCCTTCCGCAGCGGCTACAGTTCCTCACGTGCGGAGACCCGCACTTACCTGAAGCTCGGAGACATCATCCGCCAGCCCGCGGCAATCGCCGGGTGGCCGCAGCCGACCATCCCGGTCGGAACCGGTTCGCGGATGCACGACTATGAGATGGACCCGGAGATCGTGAACGACCCGGCATATGCGGCGGATCTGGTCGCAGGGATGAAGGAGATACCCACCATGTCCATCGTGGTGAAGCAATCGGACATGTGGAATGCCACCGGCAATATCGGCTTCTACCGCAACGACGACCTGAAGAAGCCCGCCTCGATCGAGTACATCAATCCCAAGGATCCGACCGAGAACGTGCAGGCGGATTGCAGTGTGGAAGGGCATAGCCACGACCGCATGAAGCGGTCGCTGCGCCTGTCCTTTTCGAGTGCCTACGGTGAATCGAAATTCGAGTCGAAGCTCTTCACCGGCTCGCCGCTGTTCCCCGGGAAGGGGAATGCGAGCGTGGACAAGATCGTGCTCCGTGCAGGGAACAACCATAGCTTCGCACGGAGTTGGAATCCCACTCGAAGCACTTACGCGGAGGACGAATTCTACCGATCCACCCGCGTGGCCATGGGCGGACCGGGAGCGCCGGGGCGCTTCGTCCACTTGTTCATCAACGGCCTCTACTGGGGGCTATACAATCCGGTGGAGCGGCCGGATGGAGCCTTTGCCGCGAACGTGATGGGCGGGGAGAAGGAGGAGTGGTTCAGCGTGAACCACGGTGGCACCCATGGCGGCGACGCCACGCGCTGGAACTACACGATCGGCGATCTCGCGGCGAAAAACATGGCGGTGGCGGCGAACTATTCCGAACTGAAGGAATACGTCGATGTCGCCAGCTTCGCCGACTACCTGCTCTGCGCGTGGTACACCGGGATGAACGACTGGCCGGTGAACAACTGGTGGGGCGGCAACCGCAATACTCCCGCCGGACCCTTCCATTTCTTCAACTGGGATGGCGAGGCGGCTTGGGGCACGGGTGCAAGCTCGAACCTGACCGCGTGGGTCCACCCGAGCTTCCGCGCCAGCGGAGGGGACACGCTCTCGCCCGCCGCGAAGATCTGGCATGCCGCACGTGCGAATCCCGACTTCCTGATGATGGTCGCGGACCGCCTGCACAAGCATCTCTCGGAAGGCGGCGCTCTCAATACCCAGCAGGCACTGGCCCGCTGGGATGCGCTGAGCAACCATCTGCGCAACCCGATCGTGGCGGAGT
>CAMLOZ010000590.1 GCA_946481625.1 uncultured Haloferula sp.
CGTCCACAGCGCCATCGCCTATCTGGTGCGGCGGCTCGACGAGAATACTTCGCCGGAGAACTTCCTGCACGATCTCTTCGGCATGCAGCCGGGGGATGCCGCGTGGGGACGGCAGAAGGAGCGCTTTCTGAATGCCTGCGCCATGATGCATTCCACCCATGCCGGGCCGCAGAGGGTGCAGGATCGCTCGACCGAGGAACGCCCGCCGCTGCCGCTCGACCGTCCTTTTCACAACGAGGCGGATACCGACTGGTCCCTCCCGCAGAATGTTTCCTGGGTGCGCGACCGGGTGAAACTGCGCCGCCTCGAAGGCGCTGTCTTCGTGCCGTTGCAGATCGGCGGCGAGACCTGCGAAGGAGCGGAGATCGCTGAAGCCGCGGATCCCTCGCGTCCGGGAGCGGTCGCATACAGCCATGCGTTGGGCGGACCGGCGGAGGTGGAGCGTGCGCTGGCCGTGGCGGTGTCCGCGCGCGAGGCTTGGGTGGCGAAGGGCTTCGAAGGTCGCGCCACGATCCTCGCGGAGGTGGCGGCCTCCATCGCTCGGGGCCGGGGTGAAGCCATCGCGGCGATGGTGATGGATGCCGGCAAGTCGGTGATCGAGGCGGATGCCGAGGTGAGCGAGGCGATCGATTTCGCCGACTACTATGCGCGCAGTTTCTTTCGCCCCGGCACTTTCGACGGCGTGACCTGCGATCCGCTCGGCACCGTGCTGGTCACGCCGCCGTGGAATTTCCCCTACGCCATCCCCTGCGGCGGCATCCTCGCCGCACTCGTGGCGGGAAACACGGTGATCCTGAAGCCAGCGCCGGAAACGGTCCTCACCGCCTGGGTGATGGTGAACGCGCTCTGGGAAGCCGGCGTGCCGCGCGAGGTGCTGCAATTCCTCACCTGCCCGGACAACGCGATCGGCCGCTCGCTCGTGACCGATCCGCGCATCGGCGCGGTGATCCTGACCGGTGCGTACGAGACGGCCCGAATGTTTCTTTCGTGGAAGCCCGGCATGCACCTCTTCGCCGAGACTTCGGGCAAGAACGCGCTGGTCATCACCGCCGCCGCCGACCCGGACCTTGCGGTGAAGGACTTGGTGAAAAGCGCCTTCGGCCACAGCGGCCAAAAGTGCTCCGCCGCCTCGCTCGCCATCGTGGAAGCCGAACTCTACGACGACCCCGGTTTCCGCCGCCGCCTGCGCGATGCCGCGGCTTCATTCAAGGTGGGGCCGTCCTGGGAATTCGATTCCATCGTCACGCCGGTCATCCGCGAGCCGGGGGAGGCGCTTCACCGCGCGCTGACAACACTCGATCCCGGGGAGGAATGGCTGCTCGAACCCCGCATGCTCGGGCATAACCCCTGCCTGTGGTCGCCGGGGATCAAGCTGGGCGTCATGCCGGATAGCTGGTTCCGCCGCACCGAGTGCTTCGGGCCGGTCCTCGGTTTGATTCGGGCGAACAACCTCGATCACGCGATCCGGATTCAGAACGACTCCGATTTCGGTCTCACCGGCGGCATCCATTCGCTCGACCCCGCCGAAGTCGAGGAATGGCGACAGCGCGTCGAGGTGGGAAACGCCTACATCAACCGGCCGATCACCGGTGCGATCGTCCAGCGCCAGCCCTTCGGCGGTTGGAAGCGGTCCTGCTTCGGCCCCGGTGCCAAGGCGGGCGGCCCGAACTATGCGGCGCAGTTCGCCGTGTGGAGGAACGACGGGTTACCCCGCTTGCTCGCCCCGCTTTCCGCGGAGCAAAAGCATCTCCTCAAGGCGCTCGCCGCCCTGCTCCCCGCGGACAAGGCTGCCCTTCAAGCGGCCGCCGGCAGCGATGCATGGTGGATGGCCCGCGAATTCGGCATCGGTCACGATCCGTCCGCGCTCGCCTGCGAAACGAATCTCTTCCGCTACCGGCCTTTCGAGCGTTGCCTGATCCGCGGCTCGGAAGCGCTTTCCGATCCGGATCTCGCCCGGCTCGTTCTTGCCGCTGGTGCTGCGGGGTTGAGGGCCGAGCTTTCGCTCCCTCCCGGCCGCGATTTCACTATTCCGCACCTCCCCGTCTGGCACGAAACCGCGGAGGCACTCGCCCGCCGGCTGGCGAGTTCCGCCTACGGGATCCTGCGGACCGTGTCGCCGCCGGACGAACTCTCCGCGGCCGCGGTGGAAGCGGGCATTCGCTTGGTGATCCATGCGCCGGTATTGTCGGGGAAGCTCGAACTTCCGGCGTACTTCCGCGAGCAGGCCATTTCAGAAACCAAGCATCGCCATGGATCGGTGTTGCCCCGTCCCCAAGACTTGCGATAGTGACCATTGCTTCGTCCCGGGCCAGAGCTTGGGTAATCTGGGGGGAGAATCCGGGCTCACCGGGGCGGGGCACCTTCGGAGCCTGCCTTGGCTTGCAGGTTCGGATTCAAGGTAGCCTCAATGCGTTTGGACCTTGCTCCACGCTGAGTCGGCCTCTTCAGGTTGATAGCGACGCCATTTCTCGTGGGTAGTCCGATAGGCCTCCCGTTTTTTCTCGGGATCTTGGATCAAGGCGGCCATTCCCCATGCCAGTTTCGGCTCCGAGGATGCCCGCTGCCGGATGACCTCCTTAATGGCCGCGTCGGCTTTGGGACCGCTTGGAAGCGCGCAGACCCAGTCCACCGCTTTTCGAGGGTCCGAGTTGCACCAAGTCCCGATCACCACCGCCACTTGATCGGGCGACGAATCGGCAGAACTCATGGAATAGTTGGCCGCAGCGAGAGGGTCTACCGCGCTCCAGCGCTGCATGAGTGCTGAGCGAACCCGGTCGGCTCCCGGACGATGGTCGGGAAAAAGGACGCCAGCTAGACCCGGAAAGTTCGCCTCGTCCGGTACGCTGGCCAAGATGCCCGTCAGTTTGGCGTAGTCCCCTTTTTGTTCGAGAAATCCCCGGATCGCTTTCTCCGGTTGGT
>CAMLOZ010000591.1 GCA_946481625.1 uncultured Haloferula sp.
GCGCCGAAGGCCTCGAAATCGTGCCGCCCCTTGAAGAGATCCAGCGCCTCCTGCAAGGTGTAGGGATCGAGCTGACGCGGCAGATGCCAGGCGAGCCCGGCGCGGAAGGGCGTGAGCACCGGCTCGGTCGAGATGTCGTAGCGGTAGGTCTTCCCCGTCGCCCCATAGCGCGCGTGGAAGTCCGCCGGGACTTCCTCGCAGCTCATGATCCGGATGCAGTGCGGCAGCTTCGTATTGAGGGCCGGCACCCAGTTGAAGGGGTTCATGTTGATCTCCTCCGGCGCGTCGAAGTGGGCGATCTGCCCGAGCGCGTGCACCCCCGCGTCCGTGCGCCCCGAGCCGTGCAAGCGCAGCGGCTGCTTCGCGGTCTCCGCGATCGCCTTCTCGATGAGATCCTGGACCGTGTTTCCCTCGGGCTGCGATTGCCAGCCCGCGAGGGTCCGGCCGTCGTAAGCGATGGTCAATTTCAAGCGCACGCGGGGAGGGTGGGGGAGCACGCGCCGTGCGCCAAGGTGCAACTCCGCACATCAACCGCAGATCAAGGGGATGCACGCAGATGAAGAAGACCGGGACCAGGATGGATGGGATGAGAGATCCGGGATGGGTTGCCGCTTGGTGGGGCTGGGATTTCCAAAGTGTGGGTCCATTTGCCTTCCATGCCTCCGCGCGCGAGGGATCGATGCCGGCGGTAGTGGTACCGTTCGAACGGGCGGAAATTTTTGCCGGTGGTAGCGCGCGAAAACCTGCCCAGCGAAATCTCCGTAGCTGTATTGTTCAATGATTGAACAGGACTGCTAGAGCAAAGGCTTGCTGCGTACACTTAAAACCGGGAGAGGGAAGGACCTGTCGCGGCTCTTACAATTTCTAGAAAGCGGTGTACTGGACACCTCTCAATTCGTCGGGATACTTTCCCGGCACGGGCTCACTGAAAAGTGGCTCGACTTCAAAAGGAAATTCGAACTACCCGACCATGAATCGTGATGCCATATGGAATGCCATCACGGCCAAAAAGCAGACCGCCCGGCGAAAACTGATGGAATTGCCGTGGCGTGAAAAGCTGCACCGCCTTGATGCCATGAGAGAACGCCAAGAGCTTCTACGCTCGAAGCAAAGGAGAACTCCTACCAACGCATCGCCCAACTGATGCGGAAAGATCAAAGAAACCCCGCCAGCCGTCGCCCGGTTGGCGGGGTTTCTTTTTCTAGCGGTCCAGCAGCGCTACAATCTCGGCAATGCTCCAAAGGTGGTCGCTCACGCCTGGTCCTTCCGGGGCTTGCTTGAGCGTTCAGGCATGTCCCACTCCGCCACGGCGACAGGCGATTTCAAGCCCGGCGAAAATTCCCGGATTCAAACTGTACCACTACCATGCCGGCGAGCGCGAGAAGTTCCCGGGAGGCCGGAGCGGGATCACGGGACGGGCACCGGGTCCGGGTGTTTGGCGATGGGCAGTTCCAGGGTGAAGGTGGCGCCGGTTCCCGGTCCATCGCTCGCGGCGGTGAGGCGACCGTTCATTTCCCCTGCCGCGACGGCGCAACCGTGGAGGCCGAAGCCGTGACCGGTGGCTTTCGTGGTGAACCCGTGCGCGAAGATCCGGGTCAGGTTTTCCGCGGGGATTCCCACGCCGTTGTCGGTCACGGTGATGCGCACCCAGTCGTGATCGGCGTTCACGGCCACGGTCACTTGTTTGTCAGGGCGGGCGGAGTCCTCGCAGGCGTGCTTGGCGTTCTGGAGCAGGTTCACCAGGATCTGCAGCACCTTGTGTTTCTCCACTTCGGTCGGCGGCACGTCGGAGTAGTGGCGGACGATCTTCACGTCGTGGCGGCTCAAGGAGTCCTCGTTGAGCCGGAGAGCGCTTTCGACCAGGTCGGTCATGTTGGCGATCTCGGTGACTCCGGCGATCCGCGCGTAATTCTGCTGCATGCCGACGATGACCTTGATGTGGTCGATGTTCCGCTCCAGCTCTTCGAGTTCGGCGAGCACCTCCGCCTGGTCTTGTGAAAGCCGGTCGGCGAGCTTGCCGAGGAACTCGGGGAGCTTCCGGCCGACGGGGTCCGCGGTGAGGAAGCCGGGAAGATCGCCGGCGTTTTCCCGCAGCAGGGTGGCGGTCCTGGCAACGCTGCCGATGCGGGATTTGCCGACCTTTTGCGCGATCACCGAACAGGAGATGTTCACGCTGTTGAGGACATTGCCGACGTTGTGGAGCACGCTGGTGGCGACTTCCGCCATGCCCGCCCGGCGCGAGACTTCGAGCAGCTCCTTGTTGACCATTTCGAGCCGCGCTTCGGTCTCGCGGCGCCCGGTGATGTCCATCCAGACGCCGACGGTTTCCACCGGAGCGCCCGAGGCATTCCGGAGGAGGCGCTGGTTGTCCTCGATCCAGCGGTATTCGCCGTCCTTGTGGAGGAAGCGGTATTCGTTGCGGAGCGCGCCCTGCCGGAGCAATTCCCCCATGCCCGCGAAGGCCCGCTCGCGGTCCTCGGGGTGAAGGTGCTCCGCCCACCACCCGGGAGCCGACGCTTCGGCGATGGTGTAGCCGAGCAGGCTCATGATATTGTCGCTGAGTGCCAGCGGCACGAGGCGGTCGGCTTCCACCTTCAGGCGGAAGATCACGCCGGGGTTATGCGCCAGCATCTGCTCGATCTGCGCGAGAGCCCGCCGCAGCTCGTCCGCCACGCGCTGGTGCTCCGACGCTTCCAGAGCCAGCGAGATGCGGTTTGCGACGGCGACCGCGAAGGTTTCCTCATCGGCGGTCCAGCGGCGTTGCGGCCCGACGTGTTCGTGGCAGAGCACGCCTTCCGCCGCGCCGCCGAGGTGGATCGGTGCATCCAGCATCGAATTGATGCCGAGGGGCCTGAGGTAGGCCTCCGAGAATTCGCGGGTGCGCGGATCCGTGTGGGCATCCTCCGC
>CAMLOZ010000592.1 GCA_946481625.1 uncultured Haloferula sp.
ACGCGTAAAAGGGGTTGACCCTTTCTCCGCCTCATAGGACTATGTGGATCCGAATTCCTATGAAGCTCTCGCACTTCGGGTATGAGTACCGACGCCGACAGCAAGCTTGCTGCCGAAGTTCCGGGCGTGGGCGGCGGTCAGGACCACCTGATCGGCGGCGTGAAGCTCTCCGTCGGCTTCTAAGCTGACCGGGTTTCATCCCAAAAGCACTTCGGGCGGCCGTGGCAACACGGCCGCCCTTTTTTGTGTTTATGGCGCAGCCTTTGGTATGGCCTTTGCTTTCTCCGGTGTGAACAAAACGCGGAAACTTCATACCGCGGGCGTTCGCAACCCCGTCCCGACACGAACCAATGAAATCCCAGAAGAGCTTCCGCTCCGCCGTGGCCGTGCTCCTTGCCCTCTGCGGCATGGCTCACGCCGAGCCCCTCAAGATCGCCTATTCCGATTGGCCGGGCTGGATCGCTTGGGAGATCGGCATCCAAAAGGGCTGGTTCAAGGAAGAAGGCGTCGAGGTGGACTTCCAGTGGTTCGACTACGTCCCTTCCATGGACGCCTATGTCGCCGGCAAGGTGGACGCGGTCTGCATGACCAATGGCGACGCGCTCGTGACCGGGGCCACCGGCAAGCCTTCCGTCGGCATCCTCATCAACGACTTCTCGAACGGCAACGACATGGTGGTTGCCGCCCCCGGCATCAATTCGATGAAGGAGCTCAAGGGCAAGAAGGTCGGCCTTGAGGAAGGCTTCGTGCCGCACCTCATCTTCCTCACCGGCTTGGAAAAGGCCGGCATGAAACCGGAGGACGTGACCATCGTGAATACCCCCACCAACGAGACGCCCCAGGTGCTCGCCTCGAAGGCCGTCGATGCGATCTCTGCATGGCAGCCGAATTCGGGCCAGGCGCTGAAGGCCGTTCCGGGCTCCAAGCCGGTCTTCACCTCGAAGGACGCGCCCGGCATCATCTACGACCTCCTCTACGTCTCCGCGGAGAGCCTCGAGAAGAACAAGGACGACTGGGCCAAGGTGGTGAAGGTCTGGTACAAGATCGCCGATTACATCCGCGATGAGGAGAACCTGGACGACGCCCTCAAGATCCTCTCCGCCCGCGTGAAAGTGAGCCCGGAGGAATACGAGCCTTTCCTCAAGGGCACCTACATCCTCTCTCTCGATGAGGCTCTCAAGCGCTGGGAAAAGGCGGACGGCCTCGGCAGCGTTTACGGCTCCACCAAGGTGGCGAACGACTTCAATCTCAAGTTCAAGGTCTACGAGAAGACCCAGGACGTGGACAAGTTCCTCGATCCCTCCTTCACGAAGGCCCTCAAGAAGTAGCCCACCCGCAGCATGGCGCGCCCGGGCATTCTCAAGGACTGGTTTCCGATTCGCAAGGATCTGCCCCGTTCGCGCCGCATGGTGCTGACGGTGGTGTCCTTCGTGATGCCGCTCGCCCTGTGGTGCCTGGTCTCCTACGTGCCGTGGATCTGGCACCCCGACGTGAAGATCACGCTCTCCGCCGAACGCGAGGGCGTGACCACCGTCTTCACCTCGGGCGACCACGTCAGCAAGGCCTTCTTTCCCGGGTTCGTCGATGCGGTGCGCGCGGAGAATGCCGCCGTGCTCGCCGCCCGCGAGGCGGGGAATCCCGGAACGGGCGCACGCCGGAAGAACCAGAAGCTCCTGCGCCAGATGGCACCGCTCGCCGCCGAGCATGGATGGCTCGGCCATGACGACGGTCAGAACGATGCCGTCCTCTACCACCTCTGGCGTGACCTTGCGACCGGTGCCAGGCAGGCGGTGGACCCCGCCCTGAGCGAGGAGAACCTCGCGATCGTGAAGCGGAACTGGGCGATCCTCTCGTCGGCCTCCCCCGACTTCTCCTTCAAGGCTCTTCCGGATGAGCCCCTGCTCAAGCTTCTTCCCCAGGGCAAGCCGGCGAACCCCGCCTATCTGCCCGCGCCGCATGAGGTGATCCGCGCGGGCAAGCGCGATTTCACCGCCGCAGCGCCGGCCGGCGAGCCGACCATGCGCGACCGCTACTTCGCCTCCCTGCGCGTCATCCTGTCGGGATTCTTCTGGTCCTGCGTGATCGGCATCCCGCTCGGCATCCTCTGCGGGGTCTTCGATTTCTTCTCGAAGCTCTGCGAGCCCTTCGTCGATTTCTTCCGCTACATGCCCGCGCCCACCTTCAGCACCCTGCTCGTGGCGGTGCTGCTCGCCGGAGATGCTCCGAAGATCGCGCTCGTTTTCATCGGCACCGTCTTCCAGATGGTGCTGGTCATCTCGAAGACCACCCGCCTGCTCGATCCCTCGCTGTTGGAGGCCGCTCAGACCCTCGGAGCCAGGCCCCGCCAGATGCTCGTGAACGTGGTCATTCCCGGCATCCTGCCGAATCTCTACAATGACCTCCGCATCCTCCTGGGCTGGGCATGGACCTGGCTTGTGATCGCCGAGCTTATCGGGGTGAAGAGCGGGCTCACCGAGTTCATCGAGACCCAGGGCCGCTTCCGGAATTTCGACCGCGTGTTCCCCGTGATCATCCTCATCGGCGTCACGGGTTTCGTGACCGATCAGATCCTCTCCTGGCTTCACGGCCTCTTGTTCCCCTGGGCCGGCAAGTCCGGTGCCGTCTCCCGCGGGATCGCGCGCATCTTTACATGGCCCTTCCGCGCGATCTCAGCCTCCCGCACCCGCGCGGCCTCCGAGCTCGCCGAGCGCCTCGCCGCCGCCCGCCATCAATCCCCATGAGTGCCGCGCTCTCCCTGCCCAGCTACAAGGACCAGTCGCCGGAGGTGGCGGCCCGCTTCGCGCGGCTCCGGGTGCGACCGGTCGCGCTGGAGGTCAAGGGGCTGACAAAGCGCTTCGAGACCCCGCGCGGCATCGTCAC
>CAMLOZ010000593.1 GCA_946481625.1 uncultured Haloferula sp.
GCGGGTGACATGGACCTACGATGGATCTAGTAATTCGGCGGGGCTGAAACTTTACCTTGATGGCAAGCCCTTGCGGACTGAAACCACGGCGGATTCGATCTACAAGTCGATCACGGTTCCGAGCCATGGCGACGGCGTGGCGACGATCGGGCAGCGCTTCCGCGACCGCGGGTTCATGGGCGGCGAGGTGGACGAGCTGAAGATCTTCAAGCGGTCGCTGGGGCCGCTGGAAGTGGCGGCGCTTGGCGATCCCGCCGCGTGGCAGGCGGCGCTTGTCGATCCGATCGCCCGCCGGTCCGAGCTGAAGGAGGCCTGGTTCGCTTCCGCCGATCCTGCCTTCCGTGCTGCCTTGCAGGAGTTGAGGGATGCCCGCGCGGCCCTGATCGCGGCGGAGGACCGGGTGTTCGAGATCCCGGTAATGCGGGAGACCGGGAAACCGGAGCCCGCGCACATTCTGTCGCGCGGGGCGTACGATGCTCCCCGTGGCAAGGAGAACGAGGTGGGGCGCGATACCTTCTCCCAAATCCTGATCCCGTTTCCGGAGGATGCGCCCCGGGACCGCTCGGGTCTTGCGAAGTGGCTTACCGATCCACGCCATCCGTTGACTTCGCGGGTCTTCGTGAACCGGGTGTGGGCGAATTTCTTCGGGGTGGGGATCGTGGAGACGACGGATAACTTCGGCCTTCAAGGCTCGCTGCCCAGCCATCCCGAACTGCTCGACTGGCTCTCCCGCGATTTCATTTCGGGAGGATGGGATCTGAAGAAGCTGTGTCGTAGCATCGTGCTGAGCTCCACCTACGGCCAGGATAGCAGGGCGCGCTCGGATCTCGCGGTGCGCGATCCCTCGAACCGGCTCCTTGCCCGCGTTTCGCCGCGCCGCTTGTCCGCCGAGCAGATCCGCGATCTCGCCTTGGCGTCGTCGGGCCTGCTCCAGCAGCGGAATGGCGGGCCGCCGGTGTCTCCCTATCAGCCGGGCGAGGATCTTTGGCGGGAGTCGAACACGATGTCGCCCGCATATCATCGTTCGAACGGTACGGATCTCTACCGGCGGTCGTTGTACTCCGTGTGGAAGCGCACCGCACCACTGCCGAACATGCTCGCCTTCGACAGCCCCACGCGCGAGGTTTGCACGATCCGGCGTCCTCAGACGAACACGCCCTTGCAGGCGCTGGTGCTTTTGAACGACGCGCAGTTTGTCGAGTCGGCCCGGTCCTTGGCGGCGAAGGTGTTTTCGTTGCCAGCGGATCAGAGGTTGGCGGCCGCGTTCGTGGCGTCCGCTTCCCGTCCTCCGAGCAGGAAGGAAATCGCTCTTCTAAGCGAGCTTCACGGGGAACAACTGGACCTTTTCAAGAAGGATCGCGAGAGCGCGAAGAAGCTCCTTGCTCTCGGCGATAGTGCTGCCGCCCGTGACTTCGATCCGGTGGAGGCCGCCGCTCTAACAGTCGCCTGTCAGGCGATCCTTAACCTCGACGCCTCGATTTGGAATCGATGAATGCCACCCTTGATTCCTTCGCCGGCCTTACCAGGCGCCACTTTTTCAAGGCCGGTGCCTCGGGCATCGGTACGGCGGCACTGGCATCGATGTTCGGGCAGAGCTTGTCGGCATCCGCGGCACCCTCGTTCGCGCCGAAGGCGAAGCGGATCATCTATCTTTTCCAATCCGGCGGTCCCGCGCAGCAGGATCTCTTCGACCACAAGCCGCTGCTGGTAGAAAAGAACGGCGAGCCCTTGCCGGATCACGTCCGCGGCAGCCAGCGGCTCACGGGAATGTCCGCGCAGCAGGCGTCGATCCCGCTGGCGGGCAGCCATTTCAGATTCGCACAGCACGGGCAGTCCGGCGCGTGGGTGTCCGAGTTGTTGCCGCACACTGCGGCGATCGCGGACAAACTCTGCTTCGTGAAGTCGATGTTCACGGACGCGATCAACCACGATCCGGCGATCACCTTCTTCCAGACCGGTTCCCAGATCGCGGGACGGCCCTCGATGGGCGCATGGCTCTCCTACGGGCTTGGATCGGACAACGCGAACTTGCCGGGTTTCATCGTGCTGGTTTCGGCAGGGCAAGGGGATCAGCCACTCTACGCACGCCTGTGGGGCAACGGTTTCCTCGATTCGAAGTATCAGGGCGTGCAGTTCCGCTCGGGAAAGGACCCCGTACTCTACCTCTCGAATCCCGATGGCATCTGCCGCTCCGGGCGCCGCGCGATGCTCGACAAGCTGTCGGCCCTCAACCGGTTGCAGTTCGAAAGCGAACTCGATCCGGAGATCGAATCGCGGATCGCGCAGTACGAAATGGCCTACCGCATGCAAGCCAGCGTGCCGGACATCACCGATCTCTCCGCCGAGCCGGAGTCGGTCTATCAGCTCTATGGCGAGGATAGCCGCAAGCCCGGCACCTTCGCGGCGAATTGCCTGCTCGCCCGCCGTCTTGCCGAGCGCGGGGTCCGCTTTATCCAGCTCTATCACCAGGGTTGGGACCAGCACGACAACCTGCCCGGCGCGATCCGCGGGCAGTGCCAGGAGACCGACCAGGCGTCCGCAGCGCTGGTGAGGGACCTCGAGCAGCGCGGTCTGTTGGAAGACACGCTGGTCATCTGGGGCGGGGAGTTCGGGCGGACTTCCTACTCGCAGGGCAAGCTGACCAAGGACAATTACGGACGCGACCATCACCCGCGCTGCTTCACGATCTGGATGGCCGGTGGCGGGATCAAGCCGGGCATTTCATATGGTCAGACGGATGCCTATGGCTATAACATCGCGGATGCGGACGGGAATCCGCTGCATGCCGACAAGCATGTTTACACCCCCGGCGCGGTGCATGTCCACGACCTCCAGGCCACGATCCTGCACCTGATGGGGATCGATCA
>CAMLOZ010000594.1 GCA_946481625.1 uncultured Haloferula sp.
GAGAATCGAAACCGTTGTGGTCCCTCCGGGATCGAAAGAAAGCCCCGGGGTTTCCGGGGATCAGGCTCCGCCGGTGGCAATGTGGGCGAACTTGTCGTCCAGGAAGCGCAGCACCATCTCTTCCACCTTCTCATCGCCGAGGCGTTCGATCACCTCCACCGAGAACCCGCGGGCGATCAATTGCCGCGCACGCACCGGATCGATGCCGCGCGCGCGCAGGTAGAAAATCTCTTCCTCGCTGATCTGGGAACTGGTGCTGCCGTGGGAGCACTTCACGTCGTCCGCATTGATCTCCAGGCCCGGCATCGAGTTGGCTTCCGCCTCGTCGCTCATGAAGAGGTTGCGGCAGGTCTGGTAGGCATCCGTGCGGTGCGCCCCTTCGTCCACGAAGATCAGGCCGGAGAAGATGGTACGGGATTCATCGTAAAGGGAGTTCTTGTAGAGCAAGTCGCTATAGGCACCGGGGCTGACGTGATGCTGGAAGGTCCGCTGGTCGTACTCCTGCTCGCGGGCCGGGACGCTGACGGAAAGCATGTCGGAGCGCGCGCCCTCGCCTTCGAGGCGGCTGAGCGACTCGTTGCGCGCCCATGCAGCACCGGTATTCAGGATGAACCCGATCGCGGCAGCGTCCTTCGCCACACCGGTCTCGTTCACCTGGATCACCTTCGTGTTTTCGTTGAAGGCCTGGATCGCGATGTAGTCGAGCTTCGAGCCCGGACCGGCGTTCAAATCGTTGACCGCGATCGCAAGCCCGGCCTCATCCGTATCGGCCGATTGGAAGTAGTCCACCACGCGGACCTTCGAATTCGCGCCGGTCACGATCAGCGTGTGCGGGAAGATCGCCGCCTTGTCGCCCGCGAGCCAGTGGAACACCTCGATGGTACCCTCCACTTCAACCCCGGCCGGAACGTGAACGAAGAGCCCGTTGCTCACATTCGCTTCGTGCAGGGCCGTCCACTTCACCGAGCCCAGCCGCGTGTCGCGCAGCATGAAGTGCTCGCGCACCAGGTCGCCGTGCGAGACCAACGCCTCGGCCAAGGGCAGGCAGATCACACCGGCCGGGAGCTTCGACTCCGAATGGAGCAGCGCGTCGTTCGCGAAGATGAACTTGGCGGCGGGAGCTTCCAGAGCGACGGATCGTTCGACCAGACCGGCGACTGAAGACGCCTCCGCGGCGGAGAATCCGGCGAAGTCCAACTGCTTGAACGTGGAGAAGCGCCATGCTTCGTCACCGCGCTTGGGCGTCGGGATTTCCAGGAAGCGCTGCCATGCCGCCCGCCGGCGCTCGGCGAACCACGCGGGGAATGCGGCAGGGGTTTCGGGAGCGGATTCGAGCAGGGAAGCGGGATGTTCGAGCACGGCGGGCATGGGAAATCAGGATTGAGGAAGATTCTCGAGATCGGCGAGGTCCTTGTAGCGGCCTGCAGCAAGCTTGTTGGCGCGAAGGTCGGTCAGAGACAGGAACGGGATGCGGAGTCCGGAGAAGTTGATCTCGATCTTGCGGTCATAGGCGTCGGCGAAATCCACCCCGCTGATGGAGTTGAGAATATCCACCCGCATCGGCTCGATCCCGAACTGGCTCATCAACCAGAAAACGCACTTCATGGGAAAGGAACAACGCGATGAGTTCTTTGAAGGCCCGGGGCAGCTCCAGTCTCGGTTCCACAGGTTTGTGATCGGAGGAATTCGATCGCGGATAGCCTTTCCTGGGGACTTCTTCCGATCCAATCCTCCAAGCCCGATTCGCTGCCCTGGGGAACGACGCGCACTTTGGTGCGATCCATCCGGTAGGCAGCAAGCGGCTCGTTGAGACGGGAGTCGGACATGAAATCTGGTTCCGGGTTGTTCAGCCCACGCTGCCTTCCATTTCGAGGTCGATGAGCCGCTTGAGCTCCACGGAGTATTCCATCGGGAATTCGCGCACGAGGTCGTTGATGAATCCATTCACCGCGAGCGACATGGCCGCGCCTTCGCTGAGGCCGCGCTGCTGCATGTAGAAGAGCATGTCCTCGGACACCTGCGACACGCTGGCTTCGTGCTGCGTCGCGTGCTGGTTGCCCTTCACCGTGATCGCCGGATAGGTATCGGTGCGGCTGCGGGTGTTGATCAGCAGCGCGTCGCACTCGGTGTTGTTCTTGCAGCCCTTGAGATGCTTCGGGATGTGGACCTGGCCGCGGTAGGTTGCACGGCCCTGGCCGATGGAGATGGACTTGGAGACGACGTTCGAGGTCGTGTTGTTCGCCGCGTGGATCATCTTCGCGCCGGTGTCCTGGTGCTGGCCGCTGTTGGCCAGCGCGATCGAGATCACCTCGCCGCGGGCGCGCTCGCCCTTCATGATGACGCCGGGGTACTTCATCGTCAGGCGGCTGCCGATGTTGCAGTCGATCCAGCGGACCTCCGCATCCTCCATCGCCATCCCGCGCTTGGTCACCAGGTTGAACACATTGCTGCTCCAGTTCTGCACGGTCACGTACTGGATCTTCGCGCCCTTGAGCGCGACGAGTTCCACCACCGCGGAGTGAAGCGTGGAGGTCTCGAACTTCGGCGCGGTGCAGCCTTCCATGTACATCACTTCCGCGCCTTCGTCGGCGATGATGAGCGTCCGTTCGAACTGGCCGAAGTTCTCGGAGTTGATCCGGAAGTAAGCCTGCAGTGGCTGTTTCAGCTTCACGCCCTTCGGGATGTAGATGAAGGAGCCGCCCGAGAACACCGCGCTGTTCAGCGCGGAGAACTTGTTGTCGCCGGTCGGGATCACCTTGCCGAACCACGGCCGGAAGATTTCCTCGTGGTGCTTCAGGCCTTCGGTCGAGTTCACGAAGATCACGCCCTGCTTGGTCAGCTCCTCCTTCATGTTGG
>CAMLOZ010000595.1 GCA_946481625.1 uncultured Haloferula sp.
TCAAGAAGTGCCAGGCCCGCTACCCGCTCCATCGCTACGAGCGCCTCGCCCCGCTGATGCACCGCCTCCGCATCACCAAGGACCCGGTGGAGGTCGATATCATCCAGCGCGCCTGCAAGATCACCGAGGCCGGCTTCCGCCGCCTGCTCGGCTTCGTGAAGCCGGGCGTCGGCGAATGGGAGGTGGAAGCCGAGCTGCTCCATGAATTCGTCCGCCGCGGCTCGCGCGGCTTCGCCTACGGCCCGATCATCGGCAGCGGCAAGAACGCCTGCGTCCTCCACTACGTCGATAACGACAAGGTCTGCCAGGACGGCGACATGCTGCTGCTCGACGTCGCCGCCGAATACGCCGGCTGGGCCTCCGACCTCACCCGCACCATCCCCGTCAACGGCCGCTTCACCGAGCGCCAGCGCGACGTTTACAACTCCGTCCTCCGCGTCTTCCGCGGCGCGAACGAAATCCTCCGCCCCGGCAATACCCCGCTCGAGTACCAGAAGCAGGTCATCGAGCTGATGGAAGCGGAGCTGGTGAACCTCGGGCTGATCAGCGCGAAGGAAGCGAAGGAGCAGGGGCCGGACAAGCCGCTCGTGAAGAAGTACTTCATGCATGGTACTTCCCACCACATGGGCCTCGACGTCCACGACGTCGCTCCGCCGCACGAACCTTTCGCCGAAGGCATGGTCTTCACCATCGAGCCCGGCATCTACATCCGCGAGGAAGGGCTGGGAGTCCGGATCGAGAACGATGTGCTTATCGGGAAGAAGTCGAACCTCGACCTCATGGCGGATATTCCGATTGAGGCGGATGAGATCGAGGAGTTGATGAATGCGGGGAGGTGAGCCTTCGTCAAATCAGTCTGGGATCGATCCGGAAGGGAACGGCGACTCCAATGGCTACCGAGGCAAAGTCGGGGTGCGATGGGTTGAGCAAATAGTTGTTCTCCTCATTTGTCACCGCACTCGGTATTTCCAGGGCTGCCGAGCGACTCTCACGAATCCAACGATCCCCGAACATTTGCGTTTCGGCAAGGGGCTCAGGTGAAGACCAACTCTTGGGGAGATCGGCAGGTGGAATTCTCAGGACAAGTTCCTCGGGAAAAGTGACAGGGATGATGCTGTATTGGCCCTCGATGGTTGAAATGTCTTCCGTGTGAACGAGAATCTCAAGGGTCGCCAGTGATCGGGATCCGGCGACGTAGACCACCCTCGTTCCGATAGAATTCCACCGGCCGCCGTAGAGCCTCGCACCTTCCCCATCAAAGGCCGTCGCGACGCGCTTGGACTTGATGATCCGATAGGCGGTGATGCTCATGTGAAAACCCCATGCTCAATCCGGCCTAACAAATTGCAGACTTCTTCCGCACCCGGTTCCGTATCGCAATATTCCATCGGGGTCTTTCCGCCCAACGCCCGCTTCGGAGTCGAAAACCAATGCCGGGCTTTGTCGAGGGAGCCTAGAACCTCCATCGAACGTTGGAATGCGGAGGCCACGCGCAGAATTCGCTCCGATTCGTCGGGCTTGAAGAGTTCTCGCCGGGCAAGGGTCCGGGCGGGGATTCTGACGACCTGGCAAAGATCATCACCCGTGGTGTCGAGAATCGACTTCAGGCGGGAGAAGGCGTCCTTACTGAAGCCATGGGCCAGGGAATTACGGACGTGGTCCAAGGTGGCGGTTTCCGGGGCAGCGTAGGTTCGCAGCAGATTCGAGAGAATGGTTGTGTACCAAGCGGCGGTCCCCGTGTGGGAACCGACCACCCAAACCCAGCTATTCTTGAAGGCTGAGCGCAATTCAGCCTTGGAGGTTTCCGGAGTCCAAAAAACCAAGGAGAAATCACGATCCGGGGATCGCTTTCCCGCTTTTACGGTTGCCATATGGCGAATCATAGACGCCATAATGGCATTTTCAAGAGGCTTTTTTCTTCGGATTCCTCGTCCCAATCTGCCGCCGATCAACCGCGGATCATGGGTTGATCGCGGCTTTTTCCGAACATATGCGGGTTTACTTGCGGGGCTGCGGGGAGAAGCAACTCGTGGCTGGGAATCCCTCCGCGAAGAAGGCCTTGGTGCCTCCATTCAGAAGGGCGTCCTCATCGGGAAGTCGAACCTTGGCCTCATGGCCGACATCGGGGGGGCGCGGTCGGCCGTATGGCGGCCTTGAGTATTCTTTATTTCGCTGACTTATCCGGCCTTTCCGGCGGCATCGGCACCGGCCTTGGATCCTTTGCGATCAAATCCTGCAGATGCTTCACCGCCGCTTCAAGCTGCGCATCCTTTCCCGTGAAAGTCGCATGCGGCGCGTTGTCCACGATCTCATCCGGTTGGATGCCGGTGCCTTCGATGAGCCACTGGCCTTCCGGTCCGTAAACCCCCATCTCCGCCGCGGTGCACATGCCGTTGTCCACGAGCCAGCGTTTGGCATCGAGCCAGATCTGGCCGCCCCAGGTGCGGGTGCCGATGACCTTGCCGATGCCGAGGCGGCGGAATCCTTCCGAGAACGCCTCGCCATCGCTGGCGGTCCATTCGTTGCAGAGCACGGTGACATGGCCGCGGAAGGCGTACTGCATGTTGGAGTAAGGCTGTCCGGCGCGCGGCGACCAATGGAACCAGGCCTTGCGCAGCAGGCGACCGAGGATCCAGGAGTCGGTGTTGCCGCCGCGGTTGTGGCGGACGTCGATGATCAGGCCCTGCCGGTCGAAGACGGGATAGAATTCGCGTGCCCATTCCAGGATGCTCTCGGGGCCCATGGCGCGGAGATGGACGTAGCCGATGCGGCCGTGGCCGAGCTTCTCGGTTTCCAGGCGACGGCTGTATTCCCACGACGAATACCGTAGGTCCGCCGCCTGCTCG
>CAMLOZ010000596.1 GCA_946481625.1 uncultured Haloferula sp.
AGAAAACCATTCGTCGGGTTCCGGTTGTCGAGGCACCCTCATGATGCTTCCCCGGCGGCCCCCTCCGGTGTAGCCGCCTCCTCGGATCGAGGTGTGGTTCACGTGGATGCATTGGCCGCTGTTGGTGATGGAGATCCTGGAGTTTAGCCCGACTATGTAACTCAGGTTGGCAGAGCGGTAGCGGGAATGAAACGCGGCCCAGGTGATGAACAAGATCACGAGCAGACCGGCCCAGAAGACGAGCGAGCGGATGAGGTTGGAGCCGGGACGCATGGATTGATCCAGGAGATAGCAGGGGGAGATGCTTGTGGGAAGGGGCGACTCCGGGGCTCCGGGAAATCCGGTCACACCCGCGTCCGCTTCCCCAATCGAGAGGAAGAGCCATCGCGCGTCGAATGAGTCGCCGCGCTCCACCCATCATGAGTCCGCCACCGGAAGACCACAGCGTCACCGTCGTCGTCCGCCGCCGCACCAAGCCCGGCTGCGAGGCCGTCTTCGAGGAAGAGATGCAGCGTTTCACCTGCTTCGTGCTCGGTTTTCCGGGGAACCGCGGTATCCACATCCTCCGCTCGGATCAGTCGAACCCCCGCGAATACACCGTGGTCGATCGCTTCGAGGACATGGATGCGCGGCATGCCTTCACCGCCACGGAGGACTACAAGGTCTGGATGAAACGCCTGCGCGAGCTATCCGTGGAGGACCCGCATATCGAGGAAATGGAAGGTCTCGCCGGCTGGTTCACCATTCCCGGCCAGCCCGCCCGCAAGCCGCCGCCGAAGCCGAAGATGGCGCTCGTCACCTTCATCGGCGTCTATCCGCTCACCTCGCTGCTGCCGCCTCTCTTCAAGAAGCTTTTGCCCGGTTGGCATCCGCTCGCCGTGAACGTGATCGTCACCGGCCTGATCGTCGCATTGCTGACCTGGGTCATCATGCCGAATCTAACAAAACTATTCCGCAAGTGGCTCTTCAAGGCATGAAACCCGGGAGCGCGGAGCCTCCGGCCCGCAGAAGCGACCGCCGTGTGCATCGTCACTCCGCGGTGCCTGATCGCCATTTCGTGGCCTCTACGGAGAGCGACGGAAAAGGCGATGCATCCATTCCCTTGAAGCCCCACGCCAGATGACATCTGCGGGCCGGAGGCTCCGCGCTCCCGGGCACGAACCACTCACACCATGAACACACCCGATCTCATCCTCAGGAACGGCAAGGTCGCCACGCTCGACCCCGCGAAGCCTTCCGCGAAACACGTCGCGATCAAGGACGGCCGCATCCTCTCGGTCGGCGATGACGACATCGCCGCCGGTCCGCAGACCAAGGTGATCGACCTGCAAGGCCATCGCCTCATCCCCGGCCTGAACGACTCGCACCTCCACCTCATCCGCGGCGGGCTGAATTACAACATGGAGCTCCGCTGGGACGGCGTGCCCTCCCTCGCCGATGCCTTGCGGATGCTGAAGATCCAGGCCCATGCCACGCCGCCCGGCCAGTGGGTCCGCGTGGTCGGCTCGTGGAGCGAGTTCCAGTTCATCGAGCAACGCATGCCGACGCTGGAAGAGATCAATGCCGCCGCGCCGGACACGCCCGTCTTCATCCTCCACCTCTACTGCCGCGCCTTGCTGAACCGCGCCGCGCTTGCCGCCTGCGGCTACACGAAGGACACGCCCGATCCTCCCGGCGGCGAGATCCAGCGCGACAAGCAGGGCAACCCGACCGGCCTGCTGATCGCGAAGCCGAACGCGATGATCCTCTACGCCACGCTCGCGAAGGGGCCGAAACTCCCGCCCGAGCACCAGGTCAATTCCACGCGCCATTTCATGCGCGAGCTGAACCGCCTCGGCGTGACGAGTTGCATCGATGCCGGCGGCGGCTTCCAGAATTACCCGGAGGACTACGAGATCGTCCGCGAGCTCCACCGGCGCGGCGAGATGACCGTGCGCATCGCCTACAATCTCTTCACCCAGAAGCCGAAGCAGGAGAAGGACGACTTCGCGCGCTGGATGAAGATGACCAAGCCGGGCGAGGGCGATCCCTTCTTCCGCATGAACGGGGCAGGGGAGATGCTCGTCTTCTCCGCCGCGGACTTCGAGGACTTCCTGGAACCGCGCCCGGATCTCGCGCCTTCCCTTGAACAAGAGCTGGAGGAAGTCGTTACCGCACTCGCCTCGAATGGCTGGCCCTTCCGCCTGCACGCGACCTACGATGAAAGCATCACCCGCTTCCTCGATGTCTTCGAGCGCGTGAACAAGGAAGTGCCGATCGGCGGACTCCACTGGTTCCTCGACCACTGCGAGACCATCTCCGACCGCAATCTCGACCGCGTCCGCGCGCTCGGCGGCGGTATCGCCATCCAGCACCGCATGGCCTTCCAGGGCGAGTACTTCGTGGATCGCTACGGCGCGAAGGCCGCGGAACGCACGCCTCCTGTTAGAAAAATGCTCGAGCGCGGCATCCCGGTGGGCGCGGGTACCGATGCCACCCGCGTGGCGAATTACAATCCCTTCAACTCGCTCTGGTGGCTCGTCAGCGGCCGGACCCTCGGCGGCCTGCAACTCTACCCCGAGGCGAACCGCATGAGCCGCGAGGAAGCCCTGCGGCTCTATACCAGCGGCAGCGCCTGGTTCTCGCGCGAGGAGAGCGCGAAGGGCCGCATCGCGCCGGGGCAATTCGCGGATCTCGTCGTCACCAGCGAGGACTACTTCGAGGTCGCGGAGGACAAAATCCGCGACCTCCACTCCGTCCTCACCCTGGTCGATGGCAAGCCCGTCTACGCCGCCGGTCCCTTTCGGGAACACGATGCCCCCGCCATCCCGATCCTTCCCGATTGGTCGCCCGTCAAACGCTTC